>JAPHSZ010000006.1 GCA_026196545.1 Gammaproteobacteria bacterium | reverse complement strand
ATCACTTTAGAGGTTGCCGAGGATGGTGATCAGGTACAGGAAGTTAGCGAGCAGGTTTCTGCTGAAGATGAAATGTTTCTTGATGCAATCAGCGGTAATGCTGAAGATGAAATCACTTTAGAGGTTGCTGATGATAGTGATGAAGTGCTGGAAGTTGATACGGATCTTTCCTTAGAAGATGAAATATCCCTGGATATCGATGGTGAATCTTTAGAATCGATTGAGATTTCTGATTTGGATGGAGAAGCACCGCATGATGATCTGGAAGAGGTTAGCCTTTTAGTCACAGAGGATACGATTGATGAGCCTGACAGTGCATTAGAAATTGCTGGTGCAGATGAAGAAATGATGCTAGAAGAGCCAGGTGAAAATGATTTTGTTGTAGAAATTGACGAGTCAGATGAGCTGGATGTAGAAGAGACAACCGGCCTGCAAATGGATCCGATGCTGTTCCAGATTTATTATGATGAAAGCTGTGGGCATCTACAATCTCTGAAAGATATGCTGGCAGCGCACGAATCTGGCAGACAAAAACTGGAAGCAAATAAGGACTTAATTAGAGCATTGCATACGCTCTTTGGAAGTGCGCGAACTGCTGAGATAGAAGCAATTGCTGAAATCTCTGGTGCAACAGAAAAATATGTAATGGCACGGGAAGATGCAGATGATTTGCTAATTCCTGATGATGTAGTTGGTGTTATTGCTGAAGTAGTCAGTAATGTTGAGGCAATGCTTGCTGAGCTGAAATCAGACAGAATGCCTGTGTCGAATAAACATTTGCTGGAAACAATCAATAAAGCTACGCAGGATGAATTGCAGCGACAATTGCAACAGCCGCCATCATCAACAAAATTGTCTGTCGAAGAAGTTGAAGATGAGGGGCTGCCTGATGAGGAAATGCAGTCAGAGCCAGCTGCTGAAAAGGAAGAAGCACTCTATACCTATGGGGATGTGGATGATGACCTGATTGATATTTTCCTGGAAGAGGCTGAGGAGTTGCTGGAAGACTGTGAAACCACCTTAACCAAACTTCATGAAAATGAGGAAGACACAGCCAGCATTAATGAATTACAGCGACATATGCATACCCTCAAAGGGGGGGCGCGTATGGCCACGTTGGTGCCAGTGGGTGATTTGACCCATGAACTCGAGTCAATGGTCATAATGCTGGCAGAGCACAAAATTGAGCCGGGCAAAGATTTCTTTGATGTTTTGCATGAGTCACTGGATACGCTCAATAATATGCTGGAGCTGGTAAAGCAGCGTCAGGCACTCAAACCTGTAGGTGATCTGATTTCAAGAATTATCGCAATTATGCGTGGTGAAGTTATTGAGCAACGTGCGGTAGAACGTTTTGATGTAGAAGTTGAAGACCTTCAGGTGGAAGAAGAACCGGAAGAAGAGGTTGTCGATGAACAGGTAAGTGTTGAACAACAGCAGCCAGCTACTACTGCAGAAGTGGTTGAGCTTGAGCCAGTCAAGGCCGCCGAGCCGCCCAAGCGCAGAAAATCTGATGTGGAACAGGAAAAGCCGCATTGGGGTGAACGTGCAACAGATGTTAATTTTAAGGATTCTCAGGAACAGGTACGTGTGCGTGCTGACCTGCTCAATAATCTGGTGAATTATGCGGGTGAGGTGAATATTCACCATGCGCGTATGGGTAAACAGATGACTGATATTGGCTTTAACCTGAAAGAGCTAAATCAGACAGTAATCAGGCTGAAAGAGCAATTGCGTAAACTTGAAATTGAAACTGAAATTCAGATTCGTTCAAGTTATGAAAAGGAAGCAGATGATTTTGATGAAAACTTCGATCCGTTAGAAATGGATCGTTATTCAACCTTACAGCAGCTCGCGAAAAGTTTGAATGAGACCGCGAGTGACGTAGATAGTATTAAGGATATCCTTGCTGAAATTGTTACTGATTCAGAAACCCTGTTATTGCAGGAGTCAAGAATTAGTACCGATTTACAGGAAGGTTTGATGCGTACGCGCATGGTGCGTTTTGGTGGTATGTCTACTCGCTTGCGTCGAATTATTCGCCAAACAGCCAGAGAGCTCGGCAAAGAAGTTAATGTAGAAATTGTTGGTGAAGAACAGGAAGTGGATCGTACCATCTTGGATCGTGTTGTTGCGCCTCTTGAGCACATGCTGCGTAATGCTGTGGCGCATGGTATTGAGTTGCCGAAAGATCGGCTAGAGTCAGGTAAGGCTGAAGCAGGTTTAATAAGGATCACGGTCGGTCGTCAGGGAACCGATGTGGTGGTTAAGGTTGAGGACGATGGCGGGGGCATTAATGCAGATGCTATTCGGAAAAAAGCCATCAAGCAGGGCCTGCTCGAAGCCGATAGTGAACTGACCGATCATGATGTGCTGCAATTTATCCTCAAGAGTGGATTTAGTACGGCAGAGGAAGTGACACAGGTTGCCGGTCGTGGTGTTGGCATGGATGTTGTGGACAGCGAAATAAAACAACTGGGTGGTGTGCTTGAGATCGACACTGAACGAGGCAAGGGAACTACTTTCAGGGTCAGGCTGCCATTAACACTGGCGATCAACCAGGCGCTACTGGTTGATACGGGTGATGATGTTTATGCAGTACCACTCGCAAGTATTGAAGGTGTTGTTCGAATTACAGGTACTGAACTACAGGGTTTTTATGACAGTAATGAACTGGAATACGAATTTAATAATATAAATTATGAATTAAAACATCTGGGGTTCCTGCTGACTGGTCAGCAACCAAATTATGCGGATCAGGGACAATTATTTCCGGTATTACTGGTGCACGTGGGCGATCAGCACTTTGCGCTACATGTTGATGATCTGCTGGGTCGACATGAGATTGTGGTTAAGCCTGTTGGTGTACAGATTAGTTCAGTGCGTGGTATTGCGGGCGCGACAATTCTGGCAGATGGTCGCGTGGTACTCATTCTCGAGATGTCCGCACTGGTTATTGGTGAAAGCCTGTTCAAGGAAATTGTTACAGAAGAAGCGGTTGAAGAGCCAGAGGTTGAAACCGAGCCAACCATTATGGTGGTTGATGACTCGATTACCATTCGCAAGGTTACTGCTCGAATTCTCGAACGCCATGGTATGAAAGTGTTGTTGGCGACAGATGGTGTGGATGCGACCAATAAATTACAGGAAGAAATACCCGACCTGATGTTGCTTGATATTGAGATGCCAAGAATGGACGGCTTTGAACTGGCAACCTATATGCGCAACGAAGAACGTCTGAAAGATATACCGATTATCATGATTACTTCACGTACCGGTACCAAACATAAAGAACGTGCGAAGAGTATCGGTGTGGAACAGTATCTTGGTAAGCCGTATCAGGAAGAAGAACTTATGAAAAACATCAATGCACTGTTAGAATTGGCTTAATATTATGGCGCAAAATATCCAGGTTATAAGATGCATGATTCTGACCCTGCGCAGTGAAAATGTCATTGTGCCCGGTGCGTCAGTTGCGGAGATGGTCTCTGCTCAGGGTGCAATGGAAGTGAATAATATGCCTGACTGGTATGTAGCTAAAATGAGGTGGCATGGCGTAGATGTGCCACTGGTTTCGTTTGAAGCTGCAGGTGGTGAAGCCGCCAAACCGGTTAACCAGAATACTCAGATTGCCATGATCTACACTGCAAGTGATGATGAGTCACGCTACCCGTATATCGGGCTAGTTGTGTCAGGTGTACCCCATGTGACTCAGGTTAGTCATAATCAGATTGTCGTAGACCCTGAATCATTGCTGGATGCTCATAGTCATCCAATGGTGGCGCAGAAGACACGCATTAATGGTGCAGCCGTTAATATCCTGGATATTGATGGCATTGAAAACATGATTAAAGAAGCGGAAGCGGCTTAATTATTCTAACCTATCCCAGGTCGCCCCATAAAGACTGAGCGATTGCAATACATGCAGGCCCCGCCGTTTCAGTGCGGAGTATTCTTGGTCCTAGAGATATTGGAGTAAAGCCACAATCGGTCGCCTGTTTTATTTCTTCCTGGGAGAACCCTCCCTCCGGGCCAATTAAAATACTGATATGCTTTTCAGGCTTAGCGAGCGTGGTTATGCTGTTATTGGCTTCTGGATTGAGGATGAGTTTTTGGCCTGATTTTATTGATGCTATAGCCTGCACAAAATTAACAGCGGATTTTATTTCTGGAATAATGCATCGTCCTGATTGTTCGCATGCGCTGATCGTAACCTGCTGCCAGTGCCTGAGTTTTTTTTCAGCCCGCGCCCCTTTTAGGTTGATTGTTGTCCGTTGACAAACCACTGGCGTAATAGACTGCACTCCCAGTTCAATAGATTTCTGTATGCAGCTGTCCATTCTGTCGCTGCGTGAAATGCCCTGATAGAGAGAAATTTTTAATGGAGACTCGTTGTTGATTAGGCTGGCCTGTTTTATTTTCAACAGACAATGTTTGGCATTTTCATCAAGTAGCTCGGCGAGATATTCGTGGCCGTCGCCATTAAAAAGCAGGACATGAGAACCTTTTTTTGCACGCAAAACACGAATCAAATGATGTGATGGGTTTCTCTCAAGGTCGATAGTTTGACCAACCTCTAGTGATGAAGAATGATAGAGTCGAATCATAATCCTGTTGATCTATCCCCATGAAAATTTCTAGCGGTTGAGTTTATCCCAGATGCTTAGAGTAGCGTTGGCCTGGTTCAGCGAATAGAAGTGTAGGCCGGGTGCGCCGGCTTCTAGCAAGCGGTTGCATAATTGTGAAACTATGTCAGTACCAAAGTCTCGAAGACTTTCCAGGTCATCGGCATAGGCTTCTAGCTGCTTTCGAATCCAGCGCGGAATTTCAGCGCCGCAGGTATCGGAGAAACGAACCAGATTGGTGTAGTTGGTAATGGGCATAATGCCGGGAACAACTGGAATGTTTAATTGAGCCTGTTCGCATTTGTCGACAAAGCGATGGTAGGCATCGATATTGTAAAAATATTGTGTGATGGCGGAATCTGCTCCGGCACGTGCCTTGTTTAAAAAATACCTGAAGTCATCTTCAGGTGAAGGCGATTCGGGGTGGTATTCAGGATAGGCTGCAATTTCAATATGAAAGTGATCACCGGTTTTTTCGCGGATGAAAGCAACCAGGTCACTGGCGTGTGCCAGTTGATTATTCAGTTTGCCGTGTTCAGGAATATCGCCCCTTAATGTCACCAGGCGATTGATACCGAGTGAAATATATTCATCGAGCAAATCAGCAAGCTGTTGCTTGCTTGAGCCGATGCAGGAGATATGGGGTGCTACATTTTGTGAGCTGTCATGACGGAGTTGTTTAACCGTTTCCAGTGTGCGATCACGGGTTGAGCCGCCAGCGCCAAAAGTAACGGAGAAAAATGCAGGATTAATCGTGTCTTTTAATCGTTGCTGGGTGGCGATCAGTTTCTCCATGCCGGCATCGGTGCGTGGTGGAAAAAATTCGCAACTGAAAACTGGCTTGTTGTCGTTATTAGTGCTCATGATGTTCTGTTGTCTGAGTGTTTATTCAGAACCGGGCAATACTGTTTCAGTTTTACAGTAGTGCCCGATATGAAATTAGTAGCGGTAGTGCTCAGGCTTGTATGGGCCTTCGACAGGCACGTTGATGTAATCAGCCTGTGCCTGTGACAATGGGGTCAGGTACGCGCCAATTTTACCAAGGTGTAAACGGGCGACTTTTTCGTCCAGCTTTTTAGGCAGGATGTAAACCTGGTTTTCATAGTTGTCACCGTTTGTGTAGAACTCAATCTGGGCCATCACCTGATTGGTGAATGAGGCAGACATCACGAAACTTGGGTGACCGGTGGCGCAGCCAAGGTTAACTAGACGACCTTTGGCGAGAACAATAATGCGTTTGCCATCAGGAAAGATAACGTGATCAACCTGAGGTTTTATTTCGTCCCATTCATATTTTTCTAAAGAGGCAATATTAATTTCAGAATCGAAGTGGCCGATGTTACAGACGATGGCTTCATTTTTCATCGCTGCCATGTGGTCGTGGTCGATAACATTAACATTGCCAGTGGTGGTAACAAAAATGTCGCCCTGTCCAGCGATTTCATTCATGTCAACGACGCGGTAACCTTCCATTGCTGCCTGTAGTGCGCAGATAGGATCGATTTCAGTTACCCATACTGTTGCGCCCATGCCACGGAAGGCCTGTGCACAGCCTTTGCCTACGTCGCCATAACCTAATACAACACAGATCTTACCGGCAATCATCACATCGGTGGCACGTTTGATACTGTCGATCAGGGATTCACGACAGCCATAAAGGTTATCGAATTTAGATTTGGTCGCTGAATCGTTAACATTCATGGCGGGGAATTTAAGCTCACCGGCTTCCATCATCTGGTACAGGCGATGAACACCTGTGGTGGTTTCTTCAGTAACACCTTTGACATCGTTGACGATATCGGTCCATTTTGTGCTACCGTTGCTGATGGTGCGTTTGAGTGTATCGAGAATAGCTAGCCACTCTTCATTATCATCCGCTTTGGCTACAGGAATAGCACCTGGACCACCCGCTGCCTCATATTCAGCTCCTTTATGTACTAACAAAGTTGCATCACCACCATCATCAAGAATCATGTTGGGTGTGCTGCCATTGGGCCAGGTTAGCGCCTGTTCAGTACACCACCAGTATTCTTCGATAGTCTCACCTTTCCATGCAAAAACAGGGATGCCCTGGTCAGCGATGGCAGCAGCGGCATGATCCTGTGTTGAGAAAATATTGCACGATGCCCAGCGAACTTCAGCACCCAGGGCGACCAGTGTTTCGATCAGCACGGCGGTTTGAATAGTCATGTGCAGGCTACCGGTAATGCGTGCACCTTTAAGCGGTTGTGAACTGCCGTATTCTTCACGCAGCGCCATCAGGCCGGGCATCTCGGTTTCGGCTATGCGAAGTTCCTTGTGGCCCCATTCGGCGAGGGAAATATCGGCAACTTTAAAGTCGGTAAAATCTTTATTTGTAACGGCACTCATGGCTCATCTCCAAAATAGTTATAAGAAATGAGCGCCGTTGTGTCTAGTTCTGAGCCTCGCGATATGAAATCGCTGCAGCGCTCCTCAGAAATGCAGGGATAGATTATAGCCCAGCTGCGTCTTTTAATGCAGCCGCTTTATCCGTCTTTTCCCACGTAAAATCAGGCTCTTCACGCCCAAAGTGGCCATAGGCAGCAGTATTGCTGTATATGGGTCTTAACAGGTCAAGCATTTGAATTAGGCCCTTGGGCTTGAGGTCAAAATGCTCACGGACCAGCTCAACGATGCGGTCATCGCTGATCTTGCCTGTACCAAAAGTCTGTACGGAAATTGAAGTTGGTTCAGCCACACCAATAGCGTAAGAAACCTGGATTTCACATTTATCGGCGAGTCCGGCTGCAACTATATTTTTTGCAACATAACGTCCGGCATAAGCGGCAGAACGGTCAACTTTTGAGGGGTCTTTGCCGGAGAAGGCACCACCGCCGTGTCTGGCCATACCACCGTAGGTATCAACGATAATCTTGCGACCAGTCAGGCCGCAGTCACCAACAGGCCCACCAATAACAAAATTGCCAGTCGGGTTGATAAAGTATTTAGTATCCTTGTTGAGCCACTCATTGGGTAGAACGGGTTTGATGATTTCATCCATCACCGCTTCGCGCAATGCATCCAGTGTAATGTCAGGGTCATGCTGGGTAGACAGAACAACAGCATCAATACCCACGGGTTTGCCATCGTCATAGTGGAAGGTCACCTGGCTTTTGGCATCAGGGCGCAACCATGAAAGCGTGCCGTTTTTGCGAACCTCGGCCTGACGTTTGACCAGTTGATGTGCATAGGTAATAGGCGCGGGCATCAGTACATCGGTTTCATTGCTGGCATAGCCAAACATCAGGCCCTGATCACCTGCACCCTGTTCGTGGTCTTCAGATTCATCGACACCCATAGCAATGTCGGCCGACTGTTTGTCGATAGAGGTAATGACGGCACAGGACTCCCAGTCGAAGCCCATATCCGAATGGTTGTAGCCAATGCGTTTTACCGTCTGGCGAACCACATCCTGCATATCTACCCAGGCTTCAGTGGTAATTTCGCCCGAGATAATAACCATGCCGGTATTGACCATGGTCTCACAGGCGACGCGTGCCTTGTTGTCCTGCTCGAAAATCGCGTCGAGTATCGTGTCTGAAATCTGGTCGGCAACCTTGTCTGGATGGCCCTCTGAAACTGATTCTGATGTAAATAAATGACTGCTCATAATTTTTTTCCTGCAATAAAAAACCCGTTAAAGCGCAGCTTTTACGGGTTTAGATATTCTAGGTATATCATCCATCGCTTTAGCTGCATTTATAAAGCGCCCGCAATCTGAGTCAAATTAGCGCTAAGAGATGGTGATTATGCCGTAATTTAATAACTTGTCAATATAAATAGAGTGGTGCTTATCGGGAAAACAGGGCCTTATATTCCTCTAATTCCATATCCGTTAAGCTGCCTTCGTGGAATTTTTTTTCAAGAATTTCGTAGCGAAGATCATGGTGTTTGTTGGTCAGGTTATCGATGGCATCTGTGAGCAGCCTTTTCATATTTTGAAGGTCGTCGCTACCAAGGATCTCGCGCTGCATCATTTTTTGAAGAGCGGGGAAGTTTTTATTGTCGCGCCAGCGTTCGAGCAGCGCCGCTGAAGTGATGTCGGGGTGGCTTTGGATCAGACTGTTAATTTCGTGCAATAAAGCCAGGCCCTGTATCTCGGAGTCTATAAAGGTATCCGGTATGTTTATTTCGCAGGAAAGATTCGGGAATTGTAATAGCAATGCGATGGCATCACGGGTTGCGCTCAGTTTTACTTCGCGGTTCGATCTTGTTGAAGAAATAGTTGGTTTTAAGGTGGTGTTTTCGCTAGATTCTAACTGTAATTTATTTATATTGAGGCCGGTGAGTTCAGCTAGCTTTTGATATAGCAAATCCTTAAACACGCTCTCGGGTAATTTGCTGAGTAAGGGTTTGGCTTTTTCAGTTAATAACGATTTACCTTCAGAACTTTGCGTATTCAAATCTTCAGAAAGTTGTTCAAATAAAAATTCTGAAAGGGGTTTTGCGCTTGCCAGTCTTCGTTCAAATTTTTCTTTGCCTTCGGTGCGGATCATTGAATCGGGGTCTTCGCCATCGGGCAAAAAAAGAAATTTGGCTTCAAGACCATCACGCAATAAAGGCAGGGCATTTTCCAGTGCACGCCAGGCGGCTTTTTTTCCTGCCTGATCACCATCGTAACAAAAAATAAGTGTTTTAACGGTGCGGAAGGCGCGTTGCAGTTGCTCAGTGGTTGTGGCTGTGCCTAAAGAGGCAATGGCGTAATGCACGCCGTGCTGCGCAAGTGCGACCACGTCCATGTAACCTTCAACAATAATCAGTTTATCTAAATGACGTACCGATTTGCGTGCTTCGTATAAGCCGTAGAGTTCCTGGCCTTTATGAAAAATAGTATTTTCAGGTGAGTTAAGATATTTGGGTTCGCCCTGACCAATGACGCGGCCACCAAAGCCGATGATATGGCCGCGGCGATTGGTGATGGGGAAAATAATACGATCACGAAAACGGTCGTATTGTTTGCCATCATCTTTTTTAACTAATAGCCCGGTTGCGACTAATGAATCAATGGTTTTTTTGTCGTTACCCAGATGATCAGTCAAAAAATTCCAGCCATCCGGGGCATAACCAATCTGATAGGTTTTGGCGATTTCACCGGATAACTCGCGTTGTTTTAAATACTGGATTGCCCTATCCGATTTTTTAAGTTGCTGTTTAAAAAGCTCAGCTGACTTTGCCAGGATATCAAACAATGGCTGTTTGTCATCCTGTGCGACAGAGGGATTAAACCGGGAGTTTTCTCTGGGCACGTCGAGATTGTATTCGGCTGCCAGTGCTTCAACTGCATCAATAAAGTCGAGGTTCTCGTACTCCATAAGAAAGCCCAGGGCGGTACCATGTGCGCCGCAGCCAAAGCAGTGATAGAACTGCTTGCTCTCACTAACCGTGAATGAGGGTGTTTTTTCATTATGAAAAGGACAGCAGGCACTGTATTCCTTGCCTTTCTTTTTTAGTGGCACGCGTGCGTTAACGACCTCGACGATATCCGCCCGGGATACCAGGTCATCGATAAAATTTTGCGGGATACGTCCGGCCATATTATATAACCCGGTTGCCGATTACGGGATCAGGTTGACAAAAGACAGTTGCCGGGGGTTGAAGATGCGTTCGTATTCAACAATGGCGTAACGGTCGGTCATGCCGGCTATGTAGTCAGCAATGCCTCGCGCCATATCATCTTCACTTTGATCCTTTTCCAGTTTAATGCATTGTTCAAATACATCAGTGGGAAGTATGCGTGGATCATTCATGAAGGCCTCGAACAAGGCGGAAATAATCGCTGATGCCTTCATGCTCATTCTGTGTACGCGATAATGCCGGTATAAATTAGAACGTAGAAATTGTTTGAGTTCGAGTTTTATTTCAGTCATTTCCTGACTAAAAGCCATCAGCGGTTTTGTCTGCTGACGCACATCATCAATCGTGCTGAGTTTTGTATTTTCAATATTACTGCGCGAGGTGTCGATCAAATCGATCACCATGACATTAATCATGCGACGGATTATTTCATGAATCAAAGTTTTATCGTTCAGGTTTGAATAACGTTTTGTAACGATGTCATATTGTTTTCTGAACAATTCTATTTTGAGTAGCTCTTCAATTTTGATAAGGCCGTAACGCAGGCCATCGTCAACATCGTGATTGTTGTAGGCGGTTTCATCTGAAAGGTCGGTGAGCTGTGCTTCCAGGCTGGGCTGGGTTTTATTTAAAAAACGCTCGCCGATAGCGCCGAGTTTTTTTGCATTATTTTGTGAACAATGTTTGAGTATGCCTTCGCGTGTTTCAAAAGTCAGATTAAGGCCGGAAAAGTCGGCGTATTTCTGTTCGAGTGAATCAACAACGCGTAGCGACTGTAAATTGTGTTCAAAACCGCCGTGATCTTTCATGCACTGGTTGAGTGCAGTTTGTCCGGCGTGACCAAACGGGGTGTGACCAAGGTCGTGGGCGAGGGCAATAGCTTCGGCCAAATCTTCGTGCAGGCCAAGCTCACGCGCAATGCTGCGGGCGATTTGTGCTACTTCCAGCGAATGCGTTAAACGAGTGCGGAATAAATCACCTTCGTGATTTACAAAAACCTGGGTCTTGTACTCCAGTCGACGAAATGCGGCCGAGTGAATAATGCGGTCGCGGTCTCGCTGGTAGTTATTACGGTATACTGGCGTGTCTTCCTGAAAAGCCCTGCCCAATGATTTTCTGTCATTGCAGGCATAGGGATTCAGGAAACCGGAGTAGGCGCGTTCCATAATATTTATTTAAGTTGAGTAACTATTGCGAATGGATGCTGCGAGTTGTTCCCTGGTGTAGTCTTTCGTCACCACAGCATCACCGATGCGCTTTAGTAACACCAGGCGCAGCACACCGTCGAGCACTTTTTTATCGACCGACATTAAATCAAGAAACTGCTGTTCGGTGATGGCATCAGGTGCGGTAGTTGGTAGTTTGGCGTGCTGCATAATGGTGATGGTTTTGTCAACCTGTGTCTGGTCAATCCAGCCGAGCAGCTGAGACATCTTTGCCGCCATGCACATGCCCGCACCGACCGCTTCACCATGCAGCCACTCACCGTAACCCATACCGGTTTCAATTGCGTGGCCAAAAGTGTGACCGAGATTGAGCAGGGCGCGTTGGCCACTCTCTCTTTCATCGGCGGCGACGACATTGGCCTTGGTCTGGCAGGAGACCTTGATGGCATATGCCAGTGCCTCAGGGTCACGCTGCAATAGCGCATCCATGTTCCGGTCAATCCAGTCAAAGAAATCAGCATCCTTGATCAGGCCATATTTAATGACTTCGGCAAGACCGGCGCTCAACTGGCGGTCATCCAGGGTGTTCAACGTGCTGGTGTCAGCGATGACGGCGAGTGGCTGGTAGAAGGCGCCGATCATATTCTTCCCCAGTGGATGGTTGACGCCGGTTTTACCACCGACCGAAGAATCGACCTGGGACAGCAGGGTGGTGGGGATCTGGATCAGGTGCACGCCACGCTGGTAGCAGGCAGCGGCAAAGCCGGCCATATCGCCAACCACACCACCGCCGAGAGCGATGATCGTGGTGTTGCGGTCCATGCGATGGGTAAGTAGGGCATCGAAAATGGTGTTGAGCACATCAAGATTTTTGTATTGCTCACCATCGGGCAGAATCACGCTTTCAAAGCGAATACCGGATAACAGGCTCTCGACCTTGTTCAGGTATAGCGGTGCCACTGTTTCATTGCTGACAATCAGCGCATTTTTACCGGGAATGTGTCGTTTCAGGATATCAGCCTGGTTGAGCAGGTTCTGGCCAATATAAATCGGGTAGCTGCGATCACCCAGGTCAACTGTGAGCGTAGTAGTTTCAGACATCGAATTATTCAGTATTTTCTATTCGCAATTATCAAGATGGCTAATGATAGCCTGTATCACGTGGCGTAGCGAGTCATTGCTGGTATCAATAATATGGTCGGCAGTCTCCCGATAGAGCGGGTCGCGCTGCTCAATCAGGCGGGTGAGAATTACTTCGGGTGATTCTTTACCGTGCAGAAGCGGGCGATTTTTGTCCTTGTGGGTGCGCTCTAGCAGGGATTCCAGATCGCTGCTCAGATAAAACACCGTGCCGCGTGACTTCAGGTGCCGGCGGTTGGTTTCATTCAATACAGCCCCACCGCCAGTGGCCAGCACAATACCCGGTTTCTGGCTGAATTCGTCGATTACCGCCGCTTCGCGTTTTCGAAAACCGGCTTCGCCTTCCTTTTCAAAAATTAGGGGGATGTCAGCACCTGTTTTTTCTTCAATAATGCGGTCAGAATCGTAGAAATCCATATTCAATCGCCGTGCCAGCTGGCGACCAAGCGTAGTTTTGCCGGCGCCCATGGGGCCGATGAGGAATATGTTGGAGTGTTTTGCCATAATTATAGAAGACTAACTTTTCATCTCATGAGACGCAAATGTTTGTATTTGTTTGTTGTTATGTAACACGTAAAAAGCGGCCTGATAGGCCGCTTTTTACGTGAACGCTTAGTTAAATGAAATAGCTATTACTGACAGTTTACATCTATGTTAGTAATATTTGCTCCTGCGATATCTCCAGATCCGTCTGCTGCGTCACCCCCGGTAACACTACAGGTTAATCCTGTGCTGTTATTGACCACAGTGACCGCATAAGGAGACCCATCTAATTGTCCAGTAAATGTAAAGGCAGTGCCACTAGCGGTTATATGCTGGGCATCACCACCGTCGTTGAGCAGGTCCAGAGATGTTGATGCAGGGAAAGCTGTGCCTGTTACGGTGCCACTAACAGTATATGTCGATGGTGTCTCATTAAGAGTTATTGGTGGGAAATTGTGAGTTGCACCGGCTACCGTCGCACTAATTTTCAATACCCCGGTATAAGGCTCTGCACCGTCATCTTTTAAATAAACCGTATATTGTGTGATGTTGCTACCCGTGGCAGGGTTAGCGTTGGTACTGCTAACTGTATGACTACTACCTCCGGTAATTTCTCCATTAGTCGCACTGAAGTTTATGCTGCTGCCAACAGGTAAGACCTGTTCATTGTAAGCACCGGTAATGGTAAATGTGACTGAGCTAACGGAAGCTGCACCAATCAGTTCGAATGATCCTGGATAATTAAGCAAAACAGAGCAATCGGCCTGAGAGTTACAGATATTATCGCTAAATCCATTAGTGCCAATAGCGGCGATGGCAGGTGTATCTTCAGCCATTACCAGTACCAGGGAATCGCGTACAGTAATAGAGTTGGTTAATGGGTCGCACAGTGTTGAGTGTGTGCAGCCTGAACCGTTGTAGGTTCCACTAACATTATTCCAGGTACCGCTACTGTCGAAGTCGGTAAAGGTTTCACCAGAGTCATAAGTGCCGCTCTCGTTATCATCACGATAAGCTTCCGGCATATCGGTATAGATATCAGCATCACTGAAGACACCATTACTATCAACATCGATAAAGGATTCTTCACCCTCTACAGTGGCGATAATGGTTGTGCGGCCGAGATTGGATGGATCAGTGAGGGATGTTCGAGGAGACTGGCTGGTCCAGGTTGTCGAACAGGCACCATTTATTGTGGTGCAACTACCCACGATGGCCCCCAGTTCTGTGGTGAATGAAATGGCTGTACCATCCTGAATTTTATTGTTAAAACGGTCAGCCAGTCGCGCTGTAATAGTCACGTCTGTACCGTCAATGTTCCAGGCACGAGGGTTCAGTACAGAGGCAGAAAGTGACATACTGTCCTGATCTGGTGGGCCAGTAGCGATAACAATCGCACTGGAAGTTGTTACCAGAGCGGGATTGAGGTCTACTTCTGCGGTAACACGTACACTGGTTGCAACAGTGCCAGATTCTACTGTTGCGGTAACCTGGCCGAGTGTGTCGGTTTGTCCAGAAGCCGATGCTAGTGTGATACCACCCACGGCGCTATCCAGTGAGAAGTTGACCCATTCATTGGCTTTGGGGTTGCCTCCACCATCTACCACAGTGAAAGTAATATCCGAGCTTTCAGGTAAGCCAGTGGTATTACCTGTGCCCTGTAAGGCAATCAGTGAACTAGATGCTCCAGTAAATTGAATTGAACCAGCAGTAGCTGGTGCTACGGTAACAGTACCCGTTGCTGTGGCACTACCACTGGTTGCCGTGATCACATCAGGGCCAGAACAGGTTGTAGATGTATAAGTGACATCTACTGTACCGGTAATAGTGATAACAGAGGGGTTATCAAAATAGGCATCACCGCTTATTGTACATGGTGAAGAGAAAGTAACCGTGTTGGCGTTGGTATCCAGAGCTTGAGTAATACTATCTACTACGTTCACGGTGATAGGTGTTGAACCACCTGTGGCCAGGTTTGTGCTTGTGATGCCGAGTGCGCCATCAGTAAAGCCTACACCAGTACCAGTACCTAATAAAATAGTTGAAGGTGCTACTGCGCTACCTGTGTCATCAATGTTAACAATTCGTAAACTGAATTGATCACCGCCACCACCAATATTAATGTTGGCTGATAAGAAATCCGTAGTACTATCATAAGAAGGTGTGGAGTCAGCGCCGATTAACATATACAAAGCGGCGGGGGATGTGGTGTTGCCAATAGCGGCATTACTGCCTCCCAGTATTTCACCATTGTTGGTGACAAAAGCAATATCAGTGCCTGCGGGTAGTGCTTGTGAATTTACTGCACCGCCTATTGTTACTAATATGCTATCGGCGACATTAGTGCCTATTACTGGGATGGTAGCCAGATAAGTATCACAGGTTGCTTTGCTATTACACAGGTTGTCAGCAATGCCATTGATGCCCAGAGAGATTACTGCTGGAGTATCCTCGGCTAAAACCATAACGATTGAGCTGCGAACATTGAGAGAACTGGCTGCAGAGCAATTGGTTACACAGCCTGAACCTGTGTACTGCCCATCACCAGCTTCCCATGATCCACTGCCATCAAAGTCTATGAAGGGCTCAGTTGAATCGTAACTGCCATTTTCATTTTCATCTAAATAAGCCTCACCCAGATCTGTAAAGGTATCTGTGTTATCGAATACGCCATTGCCATTTAAGTCAACGAATGATTCTTCACCAACTGCGGTGGCCAGGATTGTATTGCGACCCGCGTTGACAGCATCACCAATGGGGTTGCTGTTTGTCCACTCTACCGAACAGGAACCATTTTCGGTTAAGCAGCTGGACTGGATAGAACCCAGTTCTGTTCTGAATGAAATGGCGGTGCCATCCTGAATAGGGTTGTTAAAACGGTCAGACAGGTGTGCGGTAACCGTCGCTGTCACAGTATTGGTTGTATTGCTCCATGCCCGTGGGTTAAGTGATGAGATCGACAGAGACATACTGTTCTGATCTGCGAGTCCTGTTGCAATGACGATGGAGCTGGAGGTTGTTGTCAGGAGTGGATTGGCGTCCACAACTACTGAAACACTCACGCTGGTTGCTACGGTACCTGATTGAACTACGGTTGTGACAAGGCCGTTGGTATCACTCGTTGCTGTTGAAGTAGATAGTGTGATGCCGCCCAGAGTACTGCCTAGAGTGAATGTTACATTTTCGTTGGCAACGGGTGTGCCATTATTATCCAACACGGTAAAGGTAAGGGTTGAATTTTCAGGCAATCCTGTTGCTGTGCCACTGCCTTTTAAGGCAATTAAGGAATATGTTGCAGAAGTAAATTCAATAGAACTTGCCGGAGCAGAAGCTATTGTGACAACCCCATTTGCTGTTTTGTCTGTGCCATCTACGGTCACTGTTGCTGTAATAGTATCAGTGCCTGTGCAACCAGCTGCATTGTAGGTGGTGCTGGCTGTGCCAGTGGTGGTGGTGACGCTGGTGTTGCTAAAGTTAGCATCGCCTGCTTGCTCGCAGGTAGATGAGAAAGTTACTGTTTGTGCTGAAGTGAGCAAAGTGCCAAAGACATCTACTATATTAACAGAAACAGCAGTGCTGCCATCTGAAGCAATGTTTGGCGTGGTGATATCTACAGCACCTTCTACGAAACTAGCCCCTGTGCCAGAACCAATGAGCGCAGCAATTGTAGGTGGATCAATTGTCAATTCGCCATTAGCGTTTATAGTGCTGTCCCAGTCAGCGCTCACAATGATGGTATCGCTGACATCGCAGCCAGCGCCTGATGTATAGGTGGTGGTGGCAATACCAGTAGTGGTGTTGACATTAGTGGCGCTAAAGCTGGCCATTCCCTGTAATGAACAGGCCGATGAGAAGGTAACATCATTGGAGCTAGTTGATAGGTTATTATTACTATCCACGATATAGACGGACACATTTGTGCTGCCACCTGATTCAATGGTAGGTACCTTTATTTCAAGTTCACCTGCAGTGAAATTAGTGCCGATGCCTTTACCTAATTGCAGCGGTTGTACGCCGGAGTCATCAATGCTGGCGATGGGGAAATTGTAAAGTGCGCCGCCATCACCGATGGTGACATCGACAGAGAGCGAGCCGGTGGATTTGTTGTCTGTGTCGGGTCCAATTGAAACATCGAATGTGCCATGCGCTGTGGTGTTAGCAACGGTATGGTTTTCGCCGCCCAGTATTTCACCATTGGTGGTAATAAATCTAACGCTTGTTCCAACGGGTAATGCCTGTTCATTTTGTATGCCGCCCAGTGTAACGCGTACATTGTTGACAGTGTTGGTGTTTAATATGGGGCCTGAGTAGATAAAAGTCTGACAAGAGGCGTAATCAGTACACAGGTTGTTGGTTGAGCCATTGTAGCCCATGGCGAGTATGGCGGGTACGTTTTCGGCCATAACCAGTGTAAGGGAGTCACGAACGGTGATGGAGTTTGTTGTAGAGCAACCAGCCGTGCAGGCAGAGCCATTGTAAGCGCCATCACCCGCAGTCCAGCTTTCATCGCCGTTAAAGTCGATAAAGGGTTCGCTAACATCGTAACTGCCGTTTTCATTCTCATCCAGATAGGCCTCAGCCATATCGGTAAAGGTATCACCGGTATCGAACACGCCATTAGCGTTTACATCGACAAAGGACTCTTCACCCTCGACGTGAGCAAGAATGGTGGTGCGTCCAAGATCGCCCCTTGGGTCCTGACTGATCCACTGCACGGAGCAGGCACCATTTATAGTTTTACAGGTGGACTCGATAACACCCAGTTCGGTGGTGAACAGGACGGCTGTACCGTCCTGAATGGGGTTGTTAAAGCGATCGGCAAGGCGGGCAGTGATGGTGACTTCTTTGCCATTTTCATTCCATGCGCGAGGGTTAAATTCTGAGGCGGACAGTGACATACTGTTCTGATCTGCCGGGCCGGTGGCGATGGCTATGGTGTCTGAGGTGGTTGTCAGCATGGTGTTGCTGTCTACTGTGGCCGTAACACTGACAGTAGTTGCGACGGTGCCTGATTGAAGCGTGGTTGTGACTTCACCATTTGCTGAGCTGGTGCTGTTGTAGAAAGAAAGTGTAATGCCACCGGTTGTGCTATTTAGCGCAAAGGTAACGTCTTCATTGGCGACAGGTGCGCCGTTACTATCCATTACAGTAAAGGTAATACTGGTGTTTTCTGAAAGGCCTGTTGTGTTACCAGTACCTTGCAGGGCGATCAGAGAATTAGTGACTGATGTGAACTGGATAGAACCTGCACTGGCAGCAGCAACAGTGACGATACCCGTTGCTACCTTGTCTGTTGTGCCCACGGTAACTGTGGCTAAAATGGTATCGTTAGCTACGCATCCTGATGCGTTATAAGTGGTGGTGGCGGTGCCTGTGCTTGTTGTGACAATGGCGTTAGTAAAGTTGGCCTTGCCCTGTTGTTCACAATCAGAGGTAAAAGTAACGCTGTTAGCTGATGTGAGCAGATCGCCGTTGGCGTCAACCAGGTTTACAGACAGTGAAGTGCTACCATCTGATGCGATGTTGGGTGTAACAATGTTGATTTCACCTTCGACAAATGTTGCATTGGTGCCAGTACCTATGCGCAGAGTATTGGCAGTAGCGGGTACTGATGAGTCAATGGTGATATCACCACTGGCTGTCAGGCTTGTATCCCAGTCAGCGGTGGCAATGATTGTATCGCTGGTTTGACAGCCCTGATCAATATAAGTGGTTGTGGCTATACCCGTTTCAGTGGTGATATTGGTTGAGGTAAAGCTGGCCAAACCCTGTATAGCGCAGTGTGATGTAAAGGTGATGTTGTTAGATGCTGCCGAGAGATTTCCATTATCATCAACAATATAAACCGAGACATCAGTGCTGCCATTAGCAACAACCTGGTCATTTTTTATTTCAAGGCTGCCTTCAGAAAAATTAATACCACTGCCTGTACCAATGCGTAGTGTTGAGCTGCCTGTAGTGCCTGTAGTGCCTGCTGTGGTTGTACCATCTTGTGAAGTTAGAACGCCATCTTCGGAACAGCCAAAGAGCAAAAAGGTCGTTGCAAGAAAAGTTAGTACTTTTGTATAGTTTGTGTTGTTCATCATGTGTATGCCTATGTAATATCTCTTTTACAGGTGCTTTAGCTCATTTACATACTGTCTTACAGGGACAGTGATTCCTTGAGAATCTTTGGTGTAACAAATATTAGCAACTCTGCTTTTTGGTCGCTTTCCAATGTGTGTCTGAATAAGAAACCCACAAGTGGTAGATCGCCTAATACAGGAACTTTATCTACTTCATCACGGGTAACCTGTTCATAAATTCCGCCTAGCACGATGGTATCACCATTATTAACCAGAACCTGAGTTTGTACTTCACGGGTATCGATACTTGGGATACCTGAGAATACTTCACCGACAGAGTCCTTGTTAACGGTTAGATCCATAATAATTGTGTCATCTGGAGTGATCTGAGGTGTCACTTTTATCTTTAATACAGCCTTTTTAAACTCAACCTGTGTAGCACCGCTTGAGGAAGCAGACAGGTATGGTACTTCAACACCCTGCTCAATAAATGCTTCGTGTCTGTCGGCAGTGATTACGCGCGGGCTGGAAACAACTTCACCCTTATTTTCATTCTGCATGGCCGAGATCTCTAAATCAACTAGAGAGCCGCCATTTAGCACGGAGAAAGCGATAGCACCGACATTTTCGCCGATAACAGGTAGATTGACACCTAGGCGATCCAGTCGTCCCCCAGTTGAGCCTGTTGGTAATTCAACAGGAAAAGGACTGCCGGTAGTGCCTAACTGATCAACAGCACTGCCAACAATTTCATTTGTTGATGTTAATGTTCCCGATACACTGCTAATTCCATCAGCGCCGTTGCTGCCAACATCGGTGACCCCAAATCTGACACCAAGTTCTTTTGAGAAGTCATCGGATGCAATGACGATTCGTGAGCTAATTAGAACCTGACGAACTGGGACGTCCAGTTGATTAAGAATGCGACGTATTTCGCTAATTACCTCATCAGTATCTTTAACTATCAGTGTGTTAGTTCGCTCATCTATGATGACGCTGCCGCGTGATGATAGTAGGGTACCGCTATCGCTATTTTTACCCTTACCACTTTTGGCAGTAAATAAAGTTTGTAATTGACTGACTTTTGCAAAGTTGACGGTAAAGAAAACACTGCGCAATGGTGCAAGATCGGTAATAGCCTGTGATGCTTCAAGGTCTATTTTTTCCTGTGCAGCAATTTCTTCGCTGGGGGCGACCAGCATAACATTGCCAGATTCTCGCTTGGATAAGCCCTTGGCTTTCAGGATGATGTCGAGAGCCTGATCCCATGGCACATTTTTCAAGCGCAAAGTAAGATTGCCATCGACTGAGTCACTAACAACAATGTTCAGGTTCGTAAAATCGGCAATAAGTTGTAATACTGCACGTATGGGGATGTCCTGAAAATTAAGTGATAAACGCTCTCCAGTGTATCCAAATTTTGCTTTGTTTTGTTCTTCGAGCTCATCTTTAGTAATGGGTTTGAGTTCGATGGTAAAGATATTATCAGCCTGATAGGCAACATGTTCGAAATCTTTGCTTGCTGGCTCAATTTCGATACGTGCGTCATTATCTTTTTTGAAGCTGCTGATAGATTTTACTGGTGTAGCAAAGTCCAGTACGTCTAATGATTGATGTAGTTTATCAGGAAGGTCTGCGCCCAAAAATTTTACGATAATCTGGCCAAATTCCTCGCTAATGTCCATGGGTATATTATTGTCAGTCATTGTGATAATAATTCGACCCTCGCCTGTTTCTCCGCGACGGAAATCAATGTGACTAATACCTCTTTGGAGGTCAGAGTATCGTGTGGCGTCAGCATTATTTTCTAGCGTAGAACTTTGTGGCTCATCAAAGAAAGTAATATCTGTGGCATCACTACCCATGGTGATTACTACGGATTTGTCATTGGTGTTAACATGATAGGGAACAATTTCTGTCAAATTAAGTATTACACGTGTTCTTTTTTTTGTGCTAATAGTTGTTACAGATTGCGTGAGACCAATACCAATGTGCTGTCGTTTTTTAGGTAAAGCACTGCCTGTATTGTCAAAATCAAAAACAATTCGGGCTGGGTTCTCAATAGAGAAGCTTAAAGGTTTGATGGCTTCTTGGCTCATATTCAGCTGGACTTGCACTCGGTTGCCTGGCAATGAGTTGTACTGAATGGATTCAATTACGTTTTGGCTGGCTGATGATACAGAACTACTACATAAACATAGTGCTAATAGCATAAATGTTTTACCTGCTTCGTAAAAAAAATTCCCTATGCTATGGTTTTTGTTTATTATTATTTTCATGTCTTGCTCCACGCGTTACTCATTTCCGATAGCTATTGAAGCGTCACGTTCAATGTAGTTACCGATACCATCCGGTATAATTTCTACCAGATAAATTTTTACTTCAGTTATTTTATCGATGCGACCTTCATTTTTTCCTATATAGTCCCCCAGTTTTACTCGGTGGACTACATTTTTTGGATCTTTGATGAGGCCCCATGCATTATTTTCCTGCTCAAGTGTGCCAACCATTGATAATGAATCTAAAGGAAATGATTCAAGATATTGTTTAGGTCTATTAGATTCTGGGTGTAAAGAATCCTTTGTTATGCTTTGGTCATCTGACATTGCGATATTTGCTACAAAAGGATCACGTAAATTTTCTGCAGTATATGTAAAGCTTTGGTAGGGCTCAAATTGCGGTATAGGTGCAACACTGCCTACACTTGATGCTTTAGTGGTTTCAATGAAGTCATATAAATCGTTAATATCTTTACTGCAACTAGTTGCTAAGAGTGTGATTATAGGCAGAGCTATAATATGTCTATATTTTTTTATTGCTCTAGCTTTCATTACTGTTCCTTTGCAGACTCATCAAAATATTGGTAGGTTACTGCTGTGACATCCATTTCTAATTTCCCATTTTTATTTTTACGCTCTGGTGCAATAGTAATATCTTGCAATGTGACGATACGCGGTAATGCTGCAACCCCACTGACAAATGTAGCAAATTCATGATAGCGGCCAGTTACCTTAAGCCTGATAGGGTATTCGGCATAAAATTCTTTGGGATTGAGGCCCTCAGGTTTGAAATAGTTAATTTCCAGGCCACTTGATATTCCAGTTTGTGATATATCAGTTAGCAGGGTTTCAATTTCTGTGCTATCGGGTAGTTGGCGCAGTAAAGCGCCAAAAGATAAACGCATTTCCTCTAGTTGTTGTTTATATGCTTCAAGATTGACTGCTTTAGCATATTTTTCTGAAAAAGTTTGTTTCAGGACTGTCTCTTCAGCTTCCGCCGTTTTAAGCTTGTCAAGTTGTTTAGTGGTATCGATAAAGTATCCCGCAGTCGCTACGCCAATACATGCAATAACAATGATTGTGGCTTTTATTGGCCAAGGAGCCATGCCTATTTTTTTGATGTCATTTACATCAATATTATTAAGATCAATTTCAGAGAGATTCATTAGCTTTCTTCTCCATCTTCTCCATCTTCTCCCTTAGGGTTGGATTGAGATGTAGTTAGTACAAAGTTGCTGCTCCCCTTGCTATTTTTTTTGGTTTCAATAACAGTTAATTTAGGTGTTGCCATCCAGTCTGATAAGTCTATGTTTCTCATGTACGCTGATACACGACCATTAGATTCAGCTACGCCATTAATTGTTAGAGCTTGTCCATTTTGCTTGATACTGGTTAGATAGATACCTTCAGGTACGGTTTTAACAAACTCGTCAAATAGGTGAACGATTTGTGGGCGTTGTTGTTGTAGTGATTGAATAACTTCCATGCGAGATAGTAATTCTTGCTTGGTTTCTTCCAAAGCATCTATTTCTTTTAATGCGAGATCTAATTCAGCAATCTCATTGGTTAGTGTTGTATTACGAAATTGCTGATGATTTATTTGTCCTGTAATATTTAAGTGGACTGCTGCAACTATAGCTATAGTCATGAATGCACAAAGCCCAAGTATGGTAACAAACTCTCGAGTTTGTTCTGCGCGTAATTCCTCGCGCCAGGGTAACAGGTTAATCTTTGCCATTAGTCAAAACTCCTCATGGCCAGGCCGCAGGCGATCATTAAAGAAGGGGCGTCATTGCTTAATGATTGTGGATTGACTTTGGATGATAGCGACATATTGGCAAATGGATTAGCAATGACGGTGGGTGTTTCTAGCTGGCTTTCTATTAACTCATCAATACCTGGTATGGAGGCGCAGCCGCCAGCCAGGGCTATCAGGCTGACATCGGTATGTTGGCCTGCATTGTAGAAAAACTGTAGAAAACGGCCTACCTGCTGGGCAATCGTTTCTTTAAATGGCTCCAGTACTTCAGGAATATAGTTGTCTGGTAAGCCGCCTGCCTTTTTAAGGCGTCCAGCTTCTTCGTAAGAGAGTCCATAGCGACGCATAATTTCTTCGGTGAGCTGTTTACCGCCAAAACTTTGTTCACGAGTATATATGAGCTTGCCATCTTCAATGACGTTCAGGCTGGTCATGGTTGCACCGATATCGACGATGGCAATGACTCGATTATCTTCGCCTTCATCTATCTGGTCTGCAATCAATGATGAGGACTTTTCGATAGTGTAAGCTTCAACATCTACAATTTTGGGTTTTAGTCCAGCAATTTCCAGTGAGGATGTGCGGGTTTCAATGTTTTCACTGCGTGAGGCAGCGAGCAGGACATCGATAGTTTCTTCATTATCTTCAGAAGGGCCTATTACCTCAAAATCAAGATTAATTTCATCCAGAGGGTATGGGATGTACTGGTCTGCTTCCATTTCAATCTGTGATTCAAGCTCACTGTCATTGCCGTTGAGATCGGCTGGCATGGTGATTATTTTGGTGATAACGGCTGAGCCGGCAACAGCGACGGCCGCATTTTTGGCTTTGGTGCCGCTTTTTTTCACGGCTTTCTGGATACATTCGCCCACGGCCTCCGGATCCTGAATGTTCTTTTCAGAGACGGCATCATCCGGCAATGGCTCAATGGCCATGCTTTCTACTTTGTAATGCCCATTGCTTTCTGATAATTCGAGCAGCTTTACCGTAGTAGAGCTGATATCAAGACCTAGCATGACAGGCGGTTTTCGTTTCAGAAAAGACAAGCTTTAATCCCCATAGTCCATTTATTTTAAGTAGTTATAGAACATATTTGTAATTATGCATGAGATATTAGACGCAAGTGTTGAAGAATTCTAGTTAAATATTGAAATAATCGCAAAAGCATAGTTAAAAGATTATAATTTGCATCCTCTTAAAACGCATGATTTACCACCTGAAATATGAAACTACTTAAAACGCTCAAATACAGTCTGATTGCCACCTTGGCGATTTCAGTGTTGTCGTTGGTAGCGTTGTTCGGTTTGTATCTCTATATCTCACCACAACTACCTTCTATTGAAGGCTTGAGCGACACACGGCTACAGGTGCCTTTGCGTATATATAGCAGTGATGGGGCATTATTGGGAGAATTTGGTGAGAAAAGGCGTACTCCCAAAAAGCTGGATGAAATTCCAGAAATGATGCAGCAGGCCTTCCTGGCAGCGGAAGACAATCGTTTTTATGAGCACGGTGGGGTGGACTATCAGGGCATATTGCGTGCGGTAATCAATCTGATCAAAACTGGTGAGCGCGGCCAGGGCGGTAGCACCATCACCATGCAGCTGGCTAGAAATTTCTACCTCAGCAAGGAAAAGACGTATACACGCAAAATTAATGAAATTTTTCTGGCCTTCAAAATTGAGGGTGAGTTGAGCAAGCAGCAGATACTTGAGCTCTATCTGAACAAGATCTACCTGGGTAGGCGTGCTTATGGTGTAGCGGCAGCTTCACAGATTTACTATGGCAGAGAGCTGGAAGAATTGAGCATTGCACAGATTGCGATGATAGCCGGTCTGCCTAAAGCGCCATCAACGTATAATCCGATTGTTAATCCGGAGCGTGCGCTCACCAGGCGAAATTACGTGCTCTCGCGCATGCATGCACTGGAATTTATTACCGACGAGATTTATGAGCAGGAAAAACAGGCGGGTATTACTGCTGAACGGCGCCTGAGCCTTATTGAGGTGCAGGCGCCTTACGTTAATGAAATGGTAAGAGCTGAAATCGTCAAGCAATTTGGTGATGAAGCCTATTCCAGAGGGCTGAATGTCTATACCACCATCAAGGACAGGCTGCAGCAGGCGGCCAATGAGAGTTTGTGGGATGGCCTGGTCAGTTATGACCGGCGCCATGGTTACCGTGGGGTGGTCAGGCACGTTGACCTTAATGAGGAAGACCCTGAGAAGAGCCTGCTCAATGATAGTGAGGCGCTGGGCAAAATACTTGAGCATGATAATGATTATGGCGCTCTAAAGCCGGCGTTAGTGCTATCAGTTCATGATGAGCTGGATACTGCAATAGTTGATGACAAGGTTAATCCGGGGCGTCATGCTGAGATAATGCTAAAAAATGGTGACCGGGCGATTCTGCCCTGGGAAGGCATTGAATGGGCGCGGCCTTATGTCACCTTAAATAATATAGGTAAAGAGCTGAAGCGCATTGATGAAGTGCTGCGTGTCGGTGATGTTATCTGGGTATCCAGAGAGGAAGAGGGGTCCTGGTCTCTGGCGCAGGCACCAGATGTGCAGGGTGCGCTGGTCGCTATTACGCCGAATGATGGTGCTATTCAGGCGCTCAAGGGCGGCCTGAACTTCAGGCGGAGTAAATTTAATCGTGCGTCGCAGGCCAGGCGTCAGGCAGGTTCAGGTTTTAAGCCGGTGATTTATTCTTCGGCTTTATCAAAATCATTTACACCAGCGAGCCTGATCAATGATGCCCCCGTTGTTTTTGAAGATGAAGCGCTGGAGGCTTCGTGGCGACCTGAAAATTATAGCGGTAAATTTTTCGGCCCTACCCGGTTACGCAAGGCTTTATATAAATCACGTAATCTGGTCTCTATCCGGTTGTTGCGCTCAGTGGGGGTTGGTTATGCGGCCCAGTTTGCACGCCGGTTTGGTTTTGATGATAAGGCGTTGCCGCGCGATCTGTCACTGGCCCTGGGTAGCTGCGAAGTGAGTCCTCTACAAATGGCACGAGCCTATGCGGTGCTCGCCAATGGTGGTTATCTGGTGCAACCCTATTTGATAGATCGTATTGAGGATGCAGATGGCACAGTACTGTTTGAGGCTGATCCGGCAGTGGCCTGTGTCGCCTGTGAACTGGCTAAACGTAATGCTGAGCAGGTAACACTAGGTCTGCCTGAAGACGAAGAGGAAATGCTACCGGGTCTTATGATAGGGAGTGGAGAAGAGTCACTGGTAGATGACGAGGGTGATGAGGAAGAGGTGCTGGCGGCATTGCCAAAACAGGCAGAGCGGACACTCGAACCACGTCTGGCCTATCAAATGAATTCGATACTGCAGGATGTGGTTTTGCGAGGTACGGGACGCAAGGCGCTATCACTGGGGCGTAAGGATCTGGCCGGTAAAACGGGTACCACTAACGATCAAAAAGATGCCTGGTTCAATGGTTACCACCCTGATCTGGTGGCGACGGCCTGGGTCGGTTTTGATCAGCTGAAACCTCTGGGAGCCCGAGAGACTGGCTCAAAGGCGGCCCTGCCCATCTGGATTAATTTCATGAAACAGGCACTGGCAGGCGTGCCCGAAAAGCGTCTGCCTCGGCCAGAGGGGCTGGTGACGATGAAGATCAATGCCGAAACAGGTGCGGCCGCGACCGACCTGGATAAGGATACGATTTTCGAGATTTTCAGAAGCGAGTATGCACCCAAGGCCGGTGCTTTACCTTCTCCCGGCGTGAACACCGATGTGAAAACCGGTGCGCCTATTCCTGAGCAGTTATTCTAATTTTTGCAGAGATTTTAGCTGTGGTATTGCACGCTTTCCTCGTGCACAGCATCGACCAGCGCTTTGGCGTTTTCGGGATCGACGTTGGGTGTGATGCCATGGCCAAGGTTGAAAACATGGCCTGAGCCCTTGCCATAGGATGCCAGAATCCGCGCCGCTTCAGCTCTGATAACTTCAGGGTTTGTACCCATAATGGCAGGATCCATATTGCCCTGTAGTGCCACTCTGTCTCCGACCTGTTCGCGTGCAACGCCAATATCGATGGTCCAGTCCAGTCCCAGTGCATCACAGCCGGTTGCCGCAATGTCTTTTAACCAGAGGCCACCGCCTTTGGTAAACAGGGTGACAGGGATTTTCTGACCGTCAACTTCACGAGTCAGCTGGTCAACGATTCGCTGCATATAGGCGAGAGAGAATTCTTTGTAGTGTGCGTCACTGAGTGCACCACCCCAGCTGTCAAAAATCATCACGGCCTGCGCGCCCGCAGCAATTTGCGCATTGAGGTAAGTGGCGACTGAGTCGGCCAGAACAGACATCAGCTGATGAGCTGCCTTGCCGTCTTCAAATAAAAGCGCTTTAATTTTTGAGAAAGTTTTGCTGCTGCCGCCTTCGACCATATAAGTTGCCAGTGTCCAGGGGCTGCCGGAAAAACCAATCAGGGGCACGTCGCCATTTAATTCTTTTCGGATCAGGCTAACGGCATCGATCACGTAAGACAGTTCACCGTGCGGATCCGGAACACCTAGTTTGGCTATGTCAGCAGCGCTCTGTATGACTTTTTTAAATTTAGGACCTTCACCTTCTTCGAAGTACAGACCCAGTCCCATGGCATCGGGAATGGTCAGGATGTCCGAAAACAGAATAGCGGCATCCAGGTCAAAACGTCGCAAAGGCTGTAGCGTGACTTCGCAGGCCAGCTCGGGCGTGCTGCACAGCGCCATAAAGTCGCCGGCCTGTTCACGCACGGCGCGGTATTCGGGCAGGTAACGTCCCGCCTGACGCATGATCCAGATCGGGGTACGATCTACGGGCTGTCTAAGTAGTGCACGGATGAGTCGATCATTTTTCAGGGGAGGAAGGTTTGACATATTCTAGGCCGATAATATTGTTTTTATTGTGCCGCTGATCGTGCCCATATCGCCACGGCCAACGACCTGGGGTCTGACAATGCCCATCACCTTGCCCATATCTTTTATCGATTCGGCACCAGTCTTGCTAATGGCATCTTTAATGATTATTTCGATTTCATCTTCACTGAGCGGCTGGGGCAGGAAGGCCTGAATAACATCGATTTCAGCTTTTTCAACGCTGGACAGGTCGTCGCGACCGGCCTTGTCGAACTGGCTGATCGATTCGCGGCGCTGCTTGACCATTTTGTCCAGGATGCCAATGATGCGGGTGTCATCCAGTTCTATGCGCTCATCGACCTCGACCTGCTTGAGTGCAGACATGATCAGACGAATAACGCCGAGGCGTTCTTTTTCGCCCGCCTTCATGGCCGCCTTCATCGCATCCTGCAGGTTGCTTTTCAGGGTGCTACTCATGGCCTGCCGTTTCCGGGCTTAGCGTCTGCGCTGGTGAGGTGAACGCGCGAACTTGCTGCGTTCTTTAGACAGTTTTTTCAGGTGACGCTTAACGGCTGCGGCTGCTTTGCGTTTGCGTTCTGTAGTGGGTTTTTCGTAAGCTTCGCGGCTGCGAACTTCGGTCAAAACACCGGCTTTTTCGCAGGAACGCTTGAAGCGGCGTAGTGCAACGTCAAAAGGCTCGTTTTCTTTAACTCGTATTGCTGGCATAGTTGTTCTCAAAAATACATAAAAAATCCGCATCCAGGTGCGGTGAACGGCGTAGTATATCGCATTTTTATCAACTTCAAAAGTTTATGAGCACAAAATGATTGTTCTTGGAATTGAAAGCTCCTGTGATGAGACAGGGATTGCGCTTTATGACAGTGAAAAAGGCCTGCTTGCTCATGTTTTGCACAGCCAGGTTGAGCTGCACGCTGAATACGGTGGGGTCGTGCCCGAGCTGGCCTCGCGAGACCATATTCGCTATCTGGTGCCGTTGATGGAACAGGCCTTGCAACAGGCGAATCTTAAACAGAGTGATATCGATGGTGTTGCCTATACCGCGGGGCCAGGCCTGATTGGGGCACTGATGTCGGGAGCCTGTGTCGGTCGTAGTCTGGCCTGGGCGCTGGATCTGCCCGCGGTTGAAGTGCACCACATGGAGGGGCACTTGCTGGCACCGATGCTGGAAGAAAATCCGCCTGAATTTCCGTTTGTGGCCTTGCTGGTATCCGGCGGGCATACAATGCTGGCGCACGTTACCGGTGTCGGTCAGTATGAGTTGCTGGGCCAGAGCCTGGATGATGCCGCTGGTGAAGCCTTTGATAAAACGGCCAAAATGCTGGGGCTGGGTTATCCGGGCGGCCCCGTGCTGGCCAGGCTGGCAGAAAAGGGCAGGGCTGGAGCCTTTAAGTTCCCGCGTCCGATGACCGATCGCCCCGGGCTGGATTTCAGCTTTAGTGGGCTCAAAACATTTGCGCTGAATACCTGGCACGAGCTGCAGGCTGATTCTGAAGGCCTGGATGACAAACTGGAACAGGGTCAGGCTGATATCGCCCGTGCCTTTGAGGAAGCGGTGGTCGATACCCTGTCGATTAAATGCAAACGGGCGCTGAAACAGACACATTGCAAAAGGCTGGTGATTGCCGGCGGTGTCGGTGCCAATCAGCACCTGCGTGAGAAACTGTCATCAATGGTAAAAAAAGAAAGCGGTGAGCTCTATTACCCGCGCATTGAATTCTGTACCGATAACGGCGCAATGATCGCCTATGTTGGCTGTTTGCGCCTGATGGCGGGTGAGTATAAAGGGCTGAGCATTGATGCCCGAGCACGCTGGCCGATGGATGAGCTGTCGTCTATTCAGGTTTAGTGTTCTGTAGCATTTGTTTGATATTGCTGCGGTGTCGCCATATGAGCAGAATTGCCATAAAGGTAACAGCGGCGATTAAAATTTCTGAGCCATCAAAATACCAGGCAATGAACGGTGATGAAGTAGCGGAGACCAGTGCCGATAGTCCGGATATTCTAAACAGCAATATCATCAGTACCCACACGGCCAGTGCCGCCAGGCCGATTATCCAGTTGGTTCCTAGCAGTACACCATAAAAGGTGGCCACGCCCTTGCCACCCTTGAAGCGATAATACAGCGGATAAAGGTGTCCCAGAAAGGCAGCGATGCCTGTAATTGCCAGCGCCGTTATATCCACTGAAAGTTGCTGTACTACTAAAACAGGCAACAGGCCCTTCAACATGTCGCCCAATAAGGTAATAATAGCCGCCTTTTTGCCGCCGGTGCGCAGCACGTTGGTGGCACCGGGATTGTTTGAACCGACGCTACGAGGATCTTCCAGCCCCATCAGTTTGCAGGTGATGATGGCGGTGGAAATCGAGCCGATTAGATAAGCGGCCAGGGCGTAAACAAGATAAACAGGGTCAAAACTCATCATGTCAGAAAAACGTATAATGTCTCGAAAAATTGAGAGCAAGCTTACCTCAGGTCATCATTAAATGTCGTTAAAAAATACGGGTGCCAGTATCAACAGGGCTGAAAAAGTTACCTGTGTATTTGTCCACGGCTGGGCGATGAACAGTGCTGTCTGGGAAAATTGTTTTAATTTATTGCCCGACTGGATTGATGTGATCCAGGTCGACTTGCCGGGGCATGGCAGCATGGCGGATGTCAAAGCCGAAAGTGTTAACGATTATGTGCAGGCGCTGGCAGCGCTGGTGAACCGGCCGGTGATCTGGGTGGGCTGGTCGCTGGGTGGCCTGGCTCTGTTGCAACTGGCCCGGCACTATCCCGAGCGTATTGCGGGTTTGTTCATGGTCGCGAGCACCCCCTGTTTTGTTCAGCAGGACGACTGGTCTTATGCGGTAGAAAAAAAAGTTTTTGATCTGTTTGCAGACTCGCTGGAGAAAGATGTTGATGCCACCATAAAGCGTTTTCTGGCCTTGCAGGTTAAAGGTTCCGGTGTAGCAATGAGCACGGTTCGTGAATTGCAGCAATCCCTGCAGCAACGTGGCCGCCCTTCTATCGAGGCACTTAAATGTGGTTTAAATATATTGGCCAGTACAGATTTGCGTGTGGAGTTGCCGTACTTAAATTGCCCGGTGAGCTGGTTGCTTGGAGGCCGGGATACGCT
>JAPHSZ010000185.1 GCA_026196545.1 Gammaproteobacteria bacterium | reverse complement strand
TCTGATCACCATCGGTGACTGACAATGTTTGCATTTAAATACCGGTCGGCTTCTCGGTGTTATTTCTTCCAGACGTACATGCAGGATGAGTTGAACTAAACGCGGTAAGGCGCAATAAAAACACCACACCGTAGGGTGCAATAACCATCGGGCATTGCACCGAATGAGTTAAGGAAAAAAGAGCTTAAGGGGTCAAAGCCCTTTAAATGGGTTATTTAGCACGGTAGGAAGGGGTGAGGCACGAACCCCAACAAAATGAGGCGCATAATGCGTTGGGGTTCATAAAAAACATTCACCCCAACCTACGTGAATTCTGGTGACACGATACTTAATTACCCAACACGGTAAGGCGCAATAAAAACACCACACCGTAGGGTGCAATAACCATCGGGCATTGCACCGAATGAGTTAAGGAAAAAAGGAGGCGGCCCTCTTTTTTTGAGCTATATGTAAAAAACAAAAAAATGGAGTTAAATTAATCTTATGAATATCATTAAAGTCATTGGCATTGCTGCTATGAACAAATTCTGGGGACACGATACTTAATTACCCAGCATAGCCGGGTAGAATGCATAGTTCGATAAACTGAGATAAACTATGGGTTAACACGCGGGAGCGTGGGAACCAGCACGGTAGGTTGGGGTGAGGCACGAACCCCAACAAAATGAGGCGCATAATGCGTTGGGGTTCATAAAAAACATTCACCCCAACCTACGCGGTTTTAATTATATAAAGGATGCTATATAAAATGTTAACTCTTACCTATAAAGGATTCTGGTGATGCGATACCGTCGTGCTGATATTAAAGGCGGGACTTATTTTTTTACGGTTAATCTGGCTGATCGAAAACAAACTTTACTGATTGATGAATTTGAGAAATTACGCCTGATTATTAACAATGTTAAAAAACAACATCCTTTTCAACTAGATGCCATGGTGGTCTTACCGGAGCATTTACATGCTATCTTAACGCTGCCTGTTAATGATAATGATTTTGCAAAACGTTGGATGCTGATTAAAACCGGATTTTCTCGTCAATTACCAAAGCATGAACGAATTACTGATAGCCGAAAAAGCAAAGGCGAAAGAATTCTGGTGACACGATACTTAATTACCCAGCAAGAAAGGTTTGCGCCAGAATGGAATTGAATGTTTCTGCTAGTGTTTCAGCGGCATTATAGAAAGGGAGCAGGGCGGCGAGTGGTGGATTATTCATTGGAACCAATTATCTCTTACATTGCCTCATTATTACTTAAAATAATGATGACAACATGAACAAAGCAGAAACAACACCGCGCAGTTGGAACAAACGCTTACTATCGTGGGTGGTACAACTATCAATTCTTCTTCTGGTCATATTAGCTGTAGAAGCCTTTCTTACCCGCAGTACCATAGGCATGATGGCACCGCCCATTGATGAAACCACCATCAAACAACAAGTTTTTTCACTACAACAATTTAAAGGCAAACCCGCGATAGTGCATTTCTGGGCAACCTGGTGCCCGGTTTGCAAACTTGAACAGGGCATGCTGGATAGCATCGCCGCCGATGTACCGATAATAACGGTGGCGATGCAGTCTGGCACTGCCGATGAAGTACTTAATTATCACGAACAACACGATGTTACCTATCCAGTCGTCAACGACCCAAATGGTTTGTTATCAAATCAATATGGAATTCAGGGCGTTCCTGTTAGTTTTATTCTTGATGGAGAGGGACAAATACAATTTGCCACTTATGGTTATACCACTGGTTTGGGATTACGTATTCGATTGTGGTTAGCGGGGTTGGAATAAAAGAGGTCGGTGACAAATGAGAAATATTCCTCTGTTTCATTCTTTTCCTCATTCCCACGCAGGAGCGTGGGAACCAGTAAAAAACATTCACCCCAATCTATGTGCTGTAAACACCATTACCACAATATAATCGATGAAAATTAGCTGGTATTTATAAAGACTGTGATCCGGCTTTAATAGTTGTTATCCTTATAGTGTTCGAGCCGTCAACCATGTACTTTATTGTGAGGATGATAAGATGGATATTCAAAAAAAGACTGTATCAATAACGAACCTTGGGGTTGCAGCTGCTGCTCTGTTGCTGAGTATCTCATCGGTTCACGCCGGTTCAACGGGTGAGGCTATGTATTTGCAGCACTGTTCAATGTGTCATCAACCTGATGGCAAAGGTATCCCTGGTTTCTTTCCGCCCCTGGCTGATAACCCTCGGGTGATTTCAGAAAAACCGGAAAAGGTTCAGGAATATTTGAGCCGGATCATTTTTGGTTATCATGGTGGGCTGATTGTGAACAAGCAAATGTACTCAGGAAATATGCCACCGATTGGATACGTTGGGCGCATTAACGACAGCGAACTGCTGGAGCTGATCAATTATCAGCGTACTGCCTTTGGTAATAATGCCAGACCCGTCACATTCTCCGAGCTTGCCAGGGCGCGCAAGACGGGCAGTCCATAACGCAGTAAGGTGTAATAACCGCAGCACGGCAGGTACGATTAGCCCAGCGTAATCGTACGCATGCTGGCTGATTTTAATTTTATAAACAAAGCCAAGCAGGGTAGGCAGGCTACCATACCCACGTATTTACCATGTCACGAACTAATATCACAAAATTTCAGGATATACCAAACGTTGGTAAGGCTATTGAAAAGAATTTTATTCTGTTGGGAATAAAGCAGCCTTTTGAGTTAATTGGCATGGATCCTTATTTATTGTATAAAGACTTGTGCAATATTACAGGTCGTCGTGTTGATCCTTGCGTTATTGATGTGTTTATTTCAGCGGTCAGGTACATGGAAGGTGGTGAATCGAAGAAATGGTGGGAATTCACTGCTGAGCGTAAGGAAAATGGCTATTAAGCACGTAGATTGGGTTGAATGCACTTTCATGGAAGCCAACATCTATATAACAATAAAACTATGCTAGTAATTATATGAAAAATGCTACAGTTCTTCTGTTTTCTCTGCTGTTGTTATCAGGTTGTAATACAGCTGACCATAAACAGTCTTTGTCTATGAGTTGTGAGGACTACCGCTGGAGTGATATCGAAACCCTGGTTCAGCCATACCTTGACGATGAGCTATATGTTGCACTGGTGATGCAGGGGCAGAGTTCTAATTACAGCACCTCAGCTGCGGCAAGTCAGGCGATGAATGAATCCCTGCCTGATGTGATAAAACGCATTCTGCAGTCGTTAATTGATGCTGGTTGTTAGTAGGATAGCCTGGATGAAGTATAACGATATCCGGGGAACAACTTAAAACAATGTGGGTCATTGTCCTGGATTACGCAAGCTTCATCCAGGCTGCTAGTTAAAACCCATTATCATAAATACCTGATTTCCATACCGACTATTTGCACCTGTGCCGCTGGTAATGATCAGCGATTGTTTGTATTATTTGTTGGGGCTTTTTTATTTTGTTTGCTTATGCTTGCTGCTTTACTTGTAGAGGTTCGGTATGAATATTAAAAACATGTGTGTTTTTGAAAACAATTTTAACCATGTATGGCTAAATTCTATAGTGGCAGTCGTTTCCTTGTTTTATTTTGAACCGGCTTTGGCTGGTCCTTATAAGTGTGTAGATGAAAATAACAATGTTACATATACGGATCAACGATGTTTGAATCAAACTAGAGAAAAACTTGATATCAAGGTGCCTCCTGTTGATAAGGCTGCTGCAGAAAGGTTAAAGTATCTTAAAGAGATTACTCCATCTTCCTCTAAAAGCATAGGTAAGATAAAAATTATCGATGCTGAAAAACCTAATACCAGATGTGCAAAATATGCTAATCAAATAAAGAATCTCAGGGATAGACAACGTTCTGGCTATACACCTGAAGAAGGGGAAGGTATTAGAAATTCAATTAACCATGCATCAAAGGCTTATAGTGACTGTATGAATAAATAAGCCTTATTGTGAGTGCAATGAAGGAAAGCAATATCGCCACACGGTTCCTGTTTAACTATTATGGTGGCCTCGACTGAGGTCAAAACAATGCTAACAAAAAATGATTTGCCAAATGGTGTGATGTTTAATGCCTATCCTGACAGTATTGGCCAAAGTCTGGTTGATACGGTATGTATGCTCAAGAGGCCCGAGTTTAAGGATGCTTTTTCTCTGTTCTATATTTTGCCTACCATTTTTCATAGCGACCTGGATCGTGGCTTTTCTATCATCAATTACGATATTAATACTGAGCTTGTTGACCCTCAGGACCTGGATGAACTAGACAAGCTTGGCATCCAGATTAAGCTTGATTTAGTGCTTAATCATCTTTCCGTACGTTCCCCGCAGTTTGTTGATTTACTACAGAACGGAAATAAATCACCCTATAAAGACTTTTTCATCGACTGGAATGAATTCTGGAAGGGTTACGGTACGATGGGTGATCAGGGTTATATCGTGCCGGATAAAGAATATCTTGATAAGCTGTTCATGAGAAAGCCGGGGCTGCCGATTCTTACCTTATGTTTTCCTGACGGCAGTCTTAAGACTTACTGGAATACCTTTTACCAGAAAATTGAGTTTGATGAGATAACAGCACAGGATTTCATGCATATCGAGGGTATAGATATTTCCTGTGCCTCGGACATTGCGCGCCGGATCAAGGTTGTTATCAAGAGTGACAGGCGACTGGAATCCATTGATTTTGATGATATCAAGCAATACAGGGATCAGGTGCTCGAGGCCGCTCAACTCAAGCGTGAGTATCTGGGCCAGATGGATCTCAATGCCCGTTCTGAAATGGTCTGGGATTTTTACGATGAGACACTTCGAAAACTCAGCGAGTATGGAGCCAGGATAGTCCGTCTGGATGCCTTTGCTTACCTGCACAAGGAACCCGGTCAGTCGAATTTTTTTAACCGGCCAGGCACCTGGGAATACCTTGAACGTTTGCGTGGCATAGCGCAAAAGTACGGGCTAATTATCTTTCCTGAGATCCATGCTGAATACGGTGCTGGAATCCATGAAGAGATTGCACGGGAAGGCTACCCTATTTATGATTTCTTTTTACCCGGTCTGTTAATCAATGCCCTGGACCAGGGCAGCAATGTAGGTTTGTTACGCTGGATCTGGGATATTTGTTCCAGGGGGTTGCAGACGATTAACATGCTTGGTAGTCATGACGGGATACCGGTGCTTGATCTCAGGGGTAAGCGGGTTGATGGCAGCTATCGGCCAGGCCTGCTGAGTGATGAGCAGATTGAAGACACCATTGAGCATATTATGAAACGCGGTGGCCTGACCAAGAATTTGTATGACGCTGACGGCAAGAAGATCGACTACTATCAGGTAAATGCTACATTCTTCAGTGCACTTGGAGAGGATGAACAAAAACTGCGATTAGCACGCGCTATCCAGATGTTTATGCCCGGCATCCCGCAGGTGTGGTATCTTGATTTATTTGCGGGCACTAACGACTACGCGGCAGCAGAGAGAGGGCGTACAGCAGGACACAAGGAGATT
>JAPHSZ010000168.1 GCA_026196545.1 Gammaproteobacteria bacterium | reverse complement strand
GGGATACGCTGGTGCCGGTAGCCGTGTCAGGCGCATTAAAATCATTGCAACCAAATATAAAAATCATCATTGAAAAACAGGCCGCGCATGCACCTTTTATTTCGCACCCTGAAAATTTTGCCAGGGCACTTATTGATTTTGCGGAAGGGTTACGATGACCCAGGTTTTTGATCAGCAACGTATACGCAGAGCATTTGATAATGCGGCGGAAAGTTATGACCAGGCGGCCGTGTTGCAAAAAGAAGTCTGCAAACGCCTGCTGGAAAAACTGGATGTGGCACGTCTTGATCCTGCATGGATTCTGGATGCAGGTACCGGTACCGGTGAAGCAGTTAAATCATTACAAAAAAAATATAAAAAAGCCGAACTGGTACTGTTTGATCTGTCAGAGTCCATGCTGCAAAAAGCCGTCAGGCAGGGACTGTTATTTAGAAAGCCGCATCAGGTTTGCGGCAACATTGAGTCACTGCCGTTTGCGAATCAAAGCTTCGATTTATTGTTTTCCAATCTGGCCATGCAGTGGTGTAATGATTTAGCTGCAGCGCTGATTGAATTTAAACGTGTATTGAGACCGGGTGCATTATTGCAGTTTGCAACCTTTGGGCCGGACACATTAAAAGAGCTTCGTGCCAGCTGGCAGAAAGTTGATGCAGCCGTGCACGTCAACAGTTTTATCGATATGCACGATATTGGTGATGTGTTGTTGCAGGCAGGGTTTGCCGAGCCGGTAATGGAGTCGGAAATCATCACGGTCAATTACAGGGAAGTCGATACCCTGATGCAGGACCTGCGTGACATTGGTGCCAATGTGACTGCTAACGGCCACCGCCAGGGTTTGCTGACACGTAACATGCTAAAGCAATTGCGCGAAGCCTACGAAGTTTATCGTCAGGATGGTGTATTGCCGGCAACGTACGAGGTTGTTTATGGGCATGCCTGGGTGGCAGAGTCGAGTAGAGATATTGAGGTTAAATTTACCGGTTAATGTTACTATTGGCCCAGTTAAAAATGCCCTCATTTTTTTATTTTAAATATTAGTTAGGAGGATAAGCTATGAAAAAACTGTATGTAATGCTGTTTGTAATGTGTATGGCTGGTTATAGTTATGCTGAAGTTGATTCTGATAAATTATACCTTGGCGGCGGTCTGAGCCTGAATTCATTATCGGGCATTGATTTTAGCGATGGCATTGGTCTTCAGGTTTTTGCGGGCTATAAATTGCCGGTCAAAATAGCCGATGGCTCTTTGTCGGTTGAGGCCGGTTATATGGATAGTGGTGATATGGATTCGAGTGTAAACATTCCCGGTCTTGGTGTTTTTAAGGGTGAGACAGAGGCGAAAGGGGTTTGGGTTAATGCAGTGATTGATTTATTGCTGAAGGACAAGCTGAGTTTTGTTGGTCGAGCGGGTTTAGATCTAGGTGATGATGATGGCATTATGCTTGGTGGTGGTCTGGGTCTTCGGCTAGATGAAAAAATGCAGGTTCGTGCCGAATACGTGATTCGTGACCATGTTGATTCCCTGCAAGTCAACCTGATAATAGGGATGTAGGTTTTAAAAAAATAATGCTGAATAAAAAAGCCCGGCAATATTGCCGGGCTTTTTTATTGAAATGTATCTGTGTGAAGAATCAGGCGGCAAAAGCTACGCGCAATTTTTTAATTGCATTCTGTTCGATCTGGCGAATACGTTCGGCGGATACCTGGTATTCATCGGCCAGTTCGTGCAGGGTCGCCTTGTCTTCATTCAACCAGCGGCGCTGAATGATGTCACGGCTACGTTCATCCAGCTGCTGTAATGAGATACTCATGAGCTCCAGATGCTGAGACTGACTGTCGTCAACTTCTAACTGACGTGCCGGGTCGGCGTGCTGGTCGGTCAGATAAGCGGAAGGCGAAAAGGCCTGCTCATCGTCTTCGCTCTCGGGTGCATCGAAAGCCACGTCATAATTACTCAGACGGGATTCCATTTCCAGCACGGTTTCAGGTTTCACGCCCAGGGTATTGGCGACGTCCTGAACCTCATCTTTGTTGAACCAGCCAAGGCGTTTCTTGCTGCTGCGTAATTTGAAAAACAGTTTACGTTGCGGTTTGGTGGTCGCAATTTTTACGATCTTCCAGTTACGAATGACGAATTCGTGGATTTCAGCCTTGATCCAATGCACGGCGTAGGAAATTAGGCGAACATTGTGCTCGGGCGAAAAGCGCTTAACCGCTTTCATCAGGCCGATATTGCCTTCCTGAATCAGGTCGTTGAGTTGCAGGCCATAGCCCATGTAGCCGCGTGCAATTTTGACAACAAAACGCAGATTGGCCATCACCAGTTGCTGAGCGGCTTCGACGCTACCGTTTTCCTGAAGCTCGGTAGCCAGTGCACGCTCTTCATCAGCGTCAAGTACAGCAATGCTGTTCACCTGGTGAATGTAGGCATTCAGATTGTTAACGCTAACCGGTGTTTGATGGATAGCAGGAACCAGAGCTGTATTCATAAATCTATCTCCACGATTAATAAGCAATATTTTAGCACTCAAAAGATAAGAGTGCTAATTTTAGCAAAAGTTCCACAGGGAGTTTCTATACTTTTTTGATGGAAATCAATCAGATGACAGGGTTTAGCTGGGTTCGATTTCATCCAGATGGCGGCCTACGGCCAGCCACGAGCCGAGCAGGCCAAGGCCGCAGCTGATGCTGATCAGGCTGGTGATATCGGCGGTATCAAGTGCGCTGAGCTGGAAGTCGCTGTGGTAGAGCAGGGCGAGTTTTTCGACCGGTTCTGCCAGCATGTACAGCGACAGGGAGGTCAAAAACCAAGCCAGCAGGCCACCGCTGAACCCGTACCAGAAGCCGGTGTACAGAAAAGGACGGCGAATAAAGGCGTTGGATGCGCCGATCAGTTTGGAGACCTCGATTTCAGAGCGCCGGTTCTGGATATCCAGTCTGATGGTATTTCCGACGATCAGCAGCACAGCCAGCCCCAGCAGGCTGCCGATGGCCCAGATTACGCGGTGGGCAATTTCGAGCAGGGCGTACAGGCGTTTTACCCACTGCATATCAAGCTGAGCCAGTTCCACCAGTTTGTCGTTTTCCAGTTCCTTGAGCAGGTGGTTGATGCGGTCGGGCCGCTCAGGGTCGATGATGGGTTGAATCACCAGCACGATGGGCAGCGGGTTGTCTTCGAGGAACTTCAGGGCATCACCAAAACCAGAGAGCTGTTTGAACTGCTCCAGCCCCTGTTCTTTTGAAACCATACTGATGTGCTCAATTTCATTGTGCAGCTGCAGGCGGTTGAGCAGGGCCTGGGCTTTTTTGCTGTCAACATTGGCGTGGAGGAACAGTGAAATTTTGGTCGAGCTGTCCCAGCCGGCGCTCAGGCCGCTGATGTTATTGAGCGCCAGGTACAGCCCTGCCGGTAGTGTCAGCGCAATGGCGATCACCGCCATGGTCATCATGCTTGATAGCGGCTGGCGGGTTAAATGGCCGAGGCTACCGAGCAGCACCCTGATGTGGTGGATAAAATAGGCGGTGATTAGTGTCTTGTGCTGGGGGCCTTTTCGCATAATCAGGCCGCTCCTGTGAGGGCTTCATCGGGGCTGATTTCATCGTCAACCACGCGGCCATCTTTCAGGCTGAGCGCCTGTGCCCCCATCTGCTGGATCAGGTCGAGATCGTGGCTGGCGATCAACACGCTGGTGCCAACCTGATTGAAGCGTTCGAACAGTTCCATGATTTCCAGTGACAGCTCGGGGTCGAGATTACCGGTGGGCTCATCGGCCAGTAGCAGGGCCGGTTTGTGGACGATGGCGCGGGCGATGCCGACGCGCTGTTGCTCACCACCGGACAGGGTAATCGGGTCGGATTTTTCCTTTTTCAGCAGGCCGACCTGGTCCAGTGCTGCGCGTGTCCGGCTCTGGATTTCGCGGTGCCGGTAACCCTGAATCACCAGCGGCATGGCGACGTTGTCAAAAACCGGGCGGTCGTAGAGCAGGTGGTGGTTCTGGAAAATAATGCCGATGTTGCGGCGCACGTAGGGCACCTGACGATTGCTGATGTGGCCGAGGTTGACGCCATCGAGGATGATCTGGCCGCGGCTGGGGCGTTCGATCAGGGCAATCAGTTTTAGCAGGGTACTCTTGCCTGCGCCCGAATGGCCGGTAAGGTAGCCCATCTTGCCTCTGGGCAGGCGGAAATTGACCTGACTGAGGGCTTCATAGCCCCCCGGGTAGCGTTTGCTGACGTTGTCAAAATGAATCATGCGTGCATTATCCCGGTTTTATTGCCTCTTATTCGAGCAGTGCCTCAACAAACTCGCCGGCGTGGAACGGGCGTAAATCCTCAATGTCTTCACCCACGCCGATAAATCGAATCGGTAATTTCAGCTTGCTGGCGATAGCGAAGAGAATACCACCTTTTGCAGTGCCATCAAGCTTGGTAACGGCGAGGCCGGTCAGCGTCATCGCGTCGTGGAACTGCTGGGCCTGCTGTAGTCCATTCTGGCCAAAGCCCGCGTCCATGATCAGCAGGGTCTCGTGCGGGGCTGAGGCATCAAACTTGCCCATGACGCGTTTGATCTTTTTCAGCTCCTCCATCAGGTTGTCCTGGGTGTGCAATCGCCCGGCGGTATCGGCAATGACAATATCAATATTTTTTGAACTTGCCGATTCTATGGCGTCAAAGATAACGGAAGCGGGATCAGCGCCAGTGCCCTGGGCGACAACGGGCACATCGTTGCGGCTGCCCCATTCCTTGAGCTGTTCAACGGCGGCAGCGCGGAAGGTATCACCCGCGGCCAGTAACACGGATTTACCCTGTTGCTGGAAATGGTGGGCGAGCTTGCCGATGCTGGTGGTTTTGCCCGCGCCGTTGATACCAACGACAAGAATAACGTAGGGCCTGTGTTCAGAATCGATGGGCAGGGGCTGTTCGCAGGGTTTGAGCAGCGCTGTCATGATATCGCCCAGGGCGATTTGCAGGGCATCGACATTTTTAAACGCCTTGCGGCTTATCTGTGCCTGCAGGGCGTCGATGATCTCGCTGGTGGCTTCGATGCCGACATCGGCGCTGAGCAGGGTGGTTTCGAGTTCGTCCAGCATTTCGCGGTCGAGTTCTTTTTTGCCGAGCACAAAATCGGCCATGCCATCGCCAAAGCCACGGCGGGTTTTGGCGAGTTTTTCAGTCAGGTCGGTGGGCTCAGCGTCTTCGATCTGGCCTGAGGCGGGAGCTGTGATGGTGCACGGGTTAAAGGGGGTATCGACTACTGGTGCAGGCGCTGTACCGGGTTCCTGTTCAACAGGTTTGTTGCTGGATTTTTTTGGTTTACCGAAGCCGAACATCTGAATATGATTTTATGAGTGGTGTATAGAAGCCGGATATCCTATCATCCAGCTGTATCAAGATTAAGAGTTTTATTTTTTATCGGGAGTTTTATTTTAACAATGCGCATTTATCTTTCACTACTGGTTTTTATTGTTTTCGTTCTGGGTGCGATTTTATTTGTATTCAATGATAAGGCTTCTCCGGTCAAGGAGGGTGAAGTGCAGGTGTTTGAGCTGACTAATGGCATGAAGCTCAGGGTGATTGAGAACCATCGTGCACCGGTAGTGGTTTCGCAAGTCTGGTATAACGTGGGTGCGAGTTTTGAGCACGATGGCATTACCGGGGTCTCACATGTGCTCGAACACATGATGTTCAAGGGCACGCCGGAGCATCCAGCCGGTGAATTCTCGGAGATTATTGCGGCCAATGGCGGCAAGGAAAATGCCTTTACCAGCAAGGATTACACGGCTTATTTTCAGCGTATCGCCAGTGACAAGCTGGAACTCTGCCTGAGTATGGAAGCGGATCGGATGCGCAATCTGATACTGGATGAAGATGAATTTCTCAAGGAAATTGAAGTGGTTAAGGAAGAGCGTCGCCTGCGCACAGACGATAATCCCAATGCCCTACTGTACGAACGCTTTAGCGCGATGGCCTACACCAATAGCCCGTACCGCCAGCCGATTATTGGCTGGATGGAAGATCTCGAAAGCATGACCATTGATGATCTGCGCAGTTGGTACAGGCACTGGTACGCACCCAATAATGCCACGCTGGTGGTTGTCGGTGATGTGGATGCGAATGAAGTATTCAAGCTGACCAAGGAGTATTTCAGTCCCCTGCCGATAGCCAGTCTGCCCAAACTCAAACCCCGACGGGAGGCCCAGCAGTACGGCGTGCAGCGAATAACGCTGCAATTGCCTGCTGAAGTACCGACCTTGATCATGGGTTACAAGGTGCCTGTGCTGAAAATAGCGGAAGATGAAAATGAAGTCTACGCACTGGAAGTGCTGGCAGGCCTGCTCGATGGAGGTGATAGCGCACGCCTGACCAAAAACCTGATCAGGGGGCAGCAACTGGCGACCAGTGCGGGCGCCGGTTACAGCCTGTACGCACGGCACGAAGATTTGTTTACTTTTTCAGCGATACCGGCCGATGGCGTAACGGTGGAGCAGCTAGAAGAAGCGATTAAGCAGGAAATTAAAGCGATTAAACAAACCCTGCCCGAGCAGAAGGAAATGGATCGGGTGATAGCGCAGGTGCTGGCGGCCTCGGTCTACGAGCAGGATTCAAGTTTCTATCGGGCGATGCAGATTGGCATTCTGGAAACCGTCGGGCTGGGCTGGCAAACCAAGGATAAATATATCGAAAAGGGCAAAGCGGTGACAGCCGAGCAGGTGCAGCAGGTGGCGAAGAAATACCTGGTCGATAAACGCCTGTCGGTGGCGGTGCTCGACCCCGTGCCCATAGAAGAAGCTGACGTGCAGGCGAGCAATGCCCACGCAGGAGGCCGTCATGCAAACTAAAATTTCAACCATGATGTCTGGCGTATTGTTGGTGCTGTTGAGTGTGCTGTCGGTGCAGGCTTACGCCATACCCGAAATCCAGCGATGGCAGACAGACAATGGTGCCAGGGTCATGTATGTACACGTCAATGGTCTACCGATGATGGATGCGCGTGTAGTGTTTGATGCCGGCAGTGCGCGTGATGGTGAGCTGAGTGGAATGGCGGCGTTGACCAATGGCCTGCTTGCCGAGGGTGCCGGTGGCCAGAGCGCACAGCTACTGGCCGAGCAGTTTGAATCGGTGGGTGCACAGCTCGAAAATGATTCGCTGCGTGACATGGCGATAGTGGGTGTGCGCAGCCTGACCGACAGGGCTTATCTTGACAAGGCATTGAAGACCCTGTCGACGGTACTGAGCCAGCCCGATTTCAACCAGAAAGAATTCGAGCGTGAGCTGGCCAGAATGAAGGTCGCGGTGACCGCCAGAAAGCAGTCGCCATCATCCATCGCCGATGAGGCTTTTTACCGTGCGGTTTATGGTGACCACCCTTATGCCGCACCTACGGGTGGTACCGAGGCGTCGCTGGAAAAGCTGACGCTGGACGCGATCAGGGGGTTTTACCAGAAGTACTACGTTGCAAAAAATGCCCTGATCGTCATAGTCGGTGCGGTAGATCGGCCCCAGGCCGAGGCGATTGCTAACCAGTTATCAGCAGGTCTGGCACAGGGTGAGAAAGCCGCGCCGATTCCTGAAGTCGCGCCTCTGGCAGAGAAAAAAGTAGTGCGCATCCAGTACCCCTCCAAGCAGGTGCATATTTATATGGGGCAGCCCGGCATGAAGCGCGGTGATGATGACTATTTTGACTTATATATGGCCAACCACCCGTTTGGCGGTAGCGGTTTTGCGTCGCGTCTGGTGAAAACCATTCGTGAAGATCGAGGTCTGGCCTACAGTGTATACAGCTATTTCCATCCGATGCGTGAAGCCGGGCCGTTCATGATGGGCATGCAGACCCGAGCCGATCAGGCCGATCAGGCCGTGGGTTTGCTAAAGGCAGAGCTGGAAAAATATATAAAAGAAGGCCCCGAAGATGATGAGCTGGCCGATAGTATCAGCAATGTGGTCGGCAGTTTTCCCCTGAACCTGGACAGCAACGGTAAGCTCATGGGTTATCTGGCGATGATGGGTTTTTATGATATGCCGGATGACTATCTGCAAACTTTTGTGGATCAAATTGGCTCGGTGACCCCGGCTGATGCCAGAAAGGCGATGGCGCAAAGGATTAAAGCCGACAGGCTGGTTACGGTGATTGTCGGTGATATTGCCGGTGAGGCAACAGAAGACAAAAAGGCCGAGACGCCTGAGGAATGAGCAAGCCTGAGCGTGGCCAGTTAAGAATTATTGCCGGTTCATGGCGCGGACGAAAACTGAAGTTCCTCGACCGCGAGGGGCTTAGGCCGACCACCGACAGGGTCAGAGAGACCATGTTTAACTGGTTACAGATGGCGCTACCGGGCAGCCGCTGTCTGGACTTGTTCGCCGGCAGCGGTGCGCTGGGTTTTGAAGCGGCTTCACGTGGCGCCTCGAAGGTGGTGATGGTGGACAGTGACAGAGAAACCGTCAATATGCTGAAGGCAGGTATCGATTTATTATCGGCATCGCAGGTTCAGGCTGTGTGCAGTGAGGCGATTGCCTTTTTATCAAACTGTGATCAGTCATACGATATTGTCTTTATTGACCCTCCTTATAGTGTGGATGTGATTGCCCGATGCTGTGAGCTACTGGAGAGCAGGCAATGTTTGTCAGATCATGCGAAAATAGTCATCGAATGCGCTGCCGGCAAAGAATTAAAGGGCCTGCCTGATAACTGGCAATGCGTGAGAAGCAAAACAGCAGGCCAGGCGGGTTATCATCTTTTTTCACGCGAGATGGTTGCCTGAATTTCCGGGAACAATTGATAGAGGAAGGTAACAGACAGTGTCAGTAGTTGCAGTTTATCCCGGAACTTTTGATCCCGTGACCAATGGTCATAGTGACCTGGTGCAACGGGCATCAAAATTGTTCGACCGGGTGATCGTGGCGATTGCGGCCAACCCAGGTAAAACGCCTTTATTTAACTTAGATCAACGCGTGGAAATGGTGACTCGGGTATTGTCCGATATCCCCAATGTTGAGGTCTGCGGGTTTTCTGATTTGCTGGTCGATTTTGTCCAGCAAAAGGATGCGAATGTTATTTTGCGTGGCTTGCGGGCGGTTTCTGATTTTGAATATGAAATGCAGCTGGCCAGTATGAATCGTCGCCTGGATAATTCGATAGAAACGGTTTTCCTGACACCGGCTGAAGAAACCAGTTTCAT
>JAPHSZ010000208.1 GCA_026196545.1 Gammaproteobacteria bacterium | reverse complement strand
TCATGGCTTCTGGTGGCGGTGGAATAAGCTTCATTGATATCACGGACGTGACTGGAGCGCTTGCTAATAAGGATGGCTTTACTGTTCCCGTTCATATGGCAACCACCGATGAGGTATACCGGGAAGCTGATGGCACGACCAGTGTTGGAGCCTCAATCGGACATTCGGCTGGTGTTGCTACTTATCTTAACTTACTGTTCCTTGCTGATGGTCCGCATGGCATGACAGTCTGGCAGATCGCCGATAAAGACCGGTGCTTCCCAACCGATGATGTGCATCTGCTGGCGAATACGCTACAGGACGAGTATCCAGTAGATACAGGTACGGAAGTGGTCAATCCAACACCACATGCTCACGATATCGTGCTTGATGTTGAAAGTCAGCAGGCGTTTGTGATGTCACAAAGCCGAGGTTTGCGCCGTGTCAGTTTTGATGGCATTGATACAGAAGAAATACCGGTATTGCTCAAGCCCCAGTTGACCGACATCTACGAACATAACACCGTGGATGGCAGCGTAGGCGGAATGAGAATGCAGGATCATACTTACGATGTTGCATTGGATGGCAATCTTGCTTTTGTAGCAGATGGCAGCAATGGTCTTACCGTATATGATCTAAGTAAAGATCCATCAGCCCCGCTAATAGATGAAAGTTATGTTGTCGGCAATATTGGAGGTCAAACCAAAAGCAAGCCATTGCTCGGGCATGCAACTGCAGTCAAACTTTGGCGTGATACCTCAGATGCTAACAATATCAGGAAATATGCATTCGTTGCGGCTGGGCATTCAGGTGTCGGTGTTGTTGATGTTACCGATCCGGCGAACATGGTACTGGTCAAGGTTTTCGAGCCTATTAAAACTGAATACCATGAAGAGGGTGGCGTGATAACGCCACAATATAACAAGGCCGACGGCAAGAGTGTTGATGTACTGATTGTTGATGATCATGTCTATTTTACCTATGACAGTTTCGGCGTTCTGGCATACAAAATTGCTGATCTTATTAAACCGCTACCAGTAGGCATGGATCCAACCAAGATCTGGGATCGAGGAGAAATTGGTGAACGCCCAGTAGCGGTAGCCCGTTTCAAATTACAGGACCCACTACTCTTTGGTAGCGCCGACCTGGCTGAGTTGGGTGGCGGCGCACAGGGAATGTATTTCCATAAGGTCGGCGGCAAGCATTTGTTTTATATCGCCTACGACGCTGCAGGAGTCGCAAAAATAGACTGGACCGATATTGCCAACCCGGTGCTGGTGCAACACGCCAATACCTCGGGCAATGCCAGTGACGTAGAAGTGGCCAATGGCCGGGTATATGTCTCTGATGGCGGCGGTGGCCTGGTGCTGATGAAATAAGTGAGGAATGTGGAAGCCATGAAAAATAAACTGATTACAATTGTGCTGGTAAGTGTCCTGATGCTTTTTAGTAAGCAAGGAATAACTGACTTACCAGGTAAGTATTATTTTGGTCTTCAGTATGCGGATGCAGATTATACTGATGATGACTATTCCAAAAGTTTTGAACATCAGCTATTAGTCACTCGTTTTGGTGGCTATATTAATTCAAATTTTTCTATTGAAGCCAGACTGGGTTTTGGTTTACAGGATGATACTCAATTTCTACCGGAATTTGGTGTAAGCGGTCTTGATGTTACTTTGGAACTGGATTCTATGATGGGGTTTTATGCGACAGGCCGTGTTGATATGACTGAATCATCATCCATTTATGGTGTACTAGGAGTAACCGACATAGAGGCAACGGCTGTTGTACCACAGTTTCCGATGGCAAAATCAAGCCACTGTAAAAATGGGCCTTCATATGGCATTGGTGTCAACGTTGGTTTTGGCAAAAATACAGCACTCAATATTGAATATATGCAATATCTTGATAAATCCGATTTTGATCTCAGCGCCATCGGCATTGGTGTAATATTTAATTATTGATGGCAATAAAAATCTGCCAGGAGTTTTCCTGGTTATTATATCTGTGTCCCTGCATGAAAAATAGTTTTACTCAAGATAACGTGTTTGCCACTGCAAATAAAGCTTATGCACATGTTCTGCAAATTCTTCCTTTGATTTGAAGCCTTCAGGGCTGATGGCATCATAGACATAATAATTGGCATGATTATTCTGACAGGTCATATAGTGCCAGAACTTATTGAGCAATGTCTGCGGATCACGCCATTCAAACGTATCCTGTTCTTCATAGTGCAGGAATACAGGCAGGATCGGCACACCGGTTTTAATTGATGCATCAAAGGCCCCGGTTTGAAACTTTGAATGGATACGCCGGCCTTTGCAGCCACCTTCAGGAAAAATGGCAACGTTACGCCCCCTTTTTACGGTATCGATTAATGAATCAAGTGCAGCGTGTCGTGACTCCGGATCATCGCGTTTAACGAAAATCGTATCTGCTTTTTCACTAATCCGACCTATAAAATACCAGTGCCGTACACCTTCCTTTCCCAGAGGATAAACATCAAACAGGGCGGGGATAGCAAAATCTTCCAGTGCAGAAGGATGATTGGCGACCAGTATGAAGTGTTCGGGCAGGGCCTGTGTGTTCTTCTGGTGCAGCCGCAGATCTATGCCTAAGGCGCGAATGAAAAAACGACACCAGCTGCGTGAAAGGGCGTGGTAATAATTACCCGTAAAAAACCGTGGCAACCAGGAAAGGAAATACAGAATAAGCGTAAATAGCGTCAGCTCAAGCCAGCACCACAACAACCATAAACTGCGTATAACAAATTTTAGCATCGAAGTATTTTTCCCCATTAACTAGCCGTTATTAATTATAGCTATTACTAACAGTAGTTCATAAATCTATGCGGGTCTATTCATATCTGCATCATCTGATGCGTCAAACAGGTGTTGTAAATTGATCTTATTTAAAAAAGAGTGGTAGTAAATTCACCTGTTATTGCTAGAATTGTGGCCATAACAAAATACACCAATAGCAATATTAATTTCTGCTTGAGATAAAAATATGTTTTCAAAACCGTTAATACGCCATTTTACTCGAATTCCTTTTGATGCTGAGACCAGTCTTCTGACTATGGATAAAAGCCAGCAGTGGTCGTGTACATTGATAGATATCAGTTTAAATGGGGCACTTATTGCTCTGCCCGATGGCTGGCAGGGTAAAGCAGGTGATAATTACAGGCTTGAAATACAGCTGGGTAGTCAGCATGAAGATGAGTTGCGTTTGCATATGGAGGTGAAGGTTGTGCATATGGAACATGATCACGTAGGGCTTCAGGTCGAGCAAATGGACGTTGATACATCGAGCCATCTACACCGCCTGATTGAACTAAATACTGGCGATACAAAGGTACTCGAAAGAGAACTAGCTGAGTTAGTTAAAATACATCATGGTTAGTACAAGCATGATAAAAAACACTATATAATCAGTAGCGATTATATATCTTTATCAGCGCAATTTGACCAAAAACTAAGTCACTTGAATATATGCGGGCATTCTAACCAGTACTCCCTGACAGGTTTTTTGCCTGTTTGATATTGTCGGCATGTTTATAGGCCCTGGCTAAATAAACTAACACTGTCGCATCAGCCGGATAGTGTGTGCGCACTGAGCGTGCGTGTCCGGCCAGATCATCCTATTGCTTCAGTGCCTCTTCACATCTGGTAGTACAGCTAACCACTTCTAAGTTCGGTAAATTCGTTAGCTGGTATTTGTTTTAAAATTTTTCGATAGCCCGGGCGACATCTGAACTGTTTTGATAATATGCCCATTGCAGCAAATATGCGATACTGCTCATATAGGGAGTTGAAATAGGCGATGTAGTAAGCTCGGTTTGCCTGTAATAATTTATTTCTTGCGTCCAGCAAAATTTTATGGATGGTATGACAGAGGTCACAGCGCTGGGTGTGCAGGCCTTCATGCCTGATATGATGGGAAGTTGGGTTAGTGCGCTATTACTGAGCTATGGCCTGTTACTGCTCTGGTATTTGTTGGTGCGTTATAACGAGTCAAGCAATCGGTTTACTGTTTTTTAACAGCACACTTGCTTATGAATGTTTACCCAGGAATGAGCATCGGCAATTTAACGGCGACACAAACGCCATCGCTGGTCGTGGCATTATTAATATTTAAAGATCCATTATGATAATTGGCAATTCGTGAGGCAACATATAAACCAATGCCAAGGTGAGGATCGTCGATAGCGCCCTGTCTGTGCGAGATGATGCCGCTGCACAGGTTATTTATTATATCGTCCGGTATCAATGAACCTTTGTTGCATATGTTTACGGTTGCCAGATTATCATGGCTGCTCAAGTCAAATTTAATCTCTGATCCGGGTTCGGCAAAGTCGATAGCGTTGTCTTTCAACTTGTCGAGTAACTGGGTGATTCTTAAATCGCTGCCCTCTATTTTAATGCCAGACTCCGGGCCAGTGTAAGTAAATGATTGATTGCTATGTTTGAGGTTGATATTGGAGACGTACTCAGATATTAATTCAGCCAGGTCAAATCTTTCTTTTTCATCCTGTGACAGGGCGTCATCAATATGTGCGGCTTCGGTAAGGCTGTGCACGATTAATTCAAGTTGCCTTGATGCCTTGTTGGCGCTGTTGATGAGTTTTTCATCGAATTTATGATTCGTACTCATTTTTTGCAGTGCCATGCTGATGGTGTTGAGCGGGTTCAGTATTTCATGGCGCAGGGTTCTGGGTACGCTTTCTAAAAATCCGGTATAACTTTTTAACTGCGATAATAGTGAAGAGAACCCACGCGACAGTTCACCGACTTCATCATTGGCATTATTGCTGGCGTTGATTGTATCCTTGATTAGCCGACCATCAAGATCAAAGGCGGCGGATACTTCTTTTTGCAGGTTCCTGATTCGATAGGCCAGCAGGCTGCTAAATAGCAATAACCCAATGATTGCAATAATCAGCACAATCGCGGTGGCGGTGATGATTTTATTGAGTGAGTCTTGTTGCCTGGAAAGAATGGTCGCGCTATTTTTTTCGACCAGTACGGCGCCGTTGATTTTTTTATCCTGATAAATTGGGTGAGAGGCCAGTACCAGTGCTTCCCCTGAGTCGAGTTCGCTTCTAACAACGCCGCTTTCGCCGAGTAGGGCTTTAGCGACCAGATCAGGTGTGACCTTATCAGTGAGTGTGCATAACTTGCTCTGTATGCTATCGCTGCCTAAAACTGCGCGCACACGTCGATGCTGGTCGACAATGCAGACATTTGAGTCAGCATAACCCAGTCCCTTGATTATCCGGTCAAGTTCCGGGGAGCGAATGATGAGTTTATTTAGTGAGCCGGTATCATTATTTGGCAGGGTGGCAACAATGGTATCAACTTTTCGTTCTGCCTCGCTGTTTACATCGGCAACACTGATCATTAAATGCTGGTCATCGCCCAACCAGCTGATTGGGAGGCGAAACTCAACATCATATCCCTGATCCGTCTCCCGCCAGATGGCATTCAGTTTATAAACCGGCTTACCCGTGAGAGGCCTTACCCAGTCATCATGCATTTCATAAACGCTGGCCGTACCGGCGTGCTCGGTGATGATAACAAATCTTTTGGTTTTACCACTTTTATCAATTAGCTCGATGCGCACCTGGTCACTGCTATCGAGTCGTGTGTACTGCGGGTGACGGTAAACGAGGCCGGGGTCGCTGATGCTGAGCAGTGCGTACAGCTGCTTATTATATTCGCCCAGTAACAGGTCAAAGCTGGCGGGGCTGACCGAACCGGCGGTTCGATCATAAACCAGGCTTTCAGCGCCAAACCTTCTTTTCTGTGAGAGCAGCAGATTCCAGTCGCTGCCATAACCATCGAGCACAATTCGCTGATCAAGAGGGTAGACATAAAGTGAACTTGATTCGATCAGTGAGTCGCCCGGGATATTGGAAACATTAAACAGGTCAGAACGATTATGCAGTACCGTGGCGATAGCCTGGGCTGCTAGTAGTTGCGCATCACCCTGGCCCTGGACCAGGAACTCGCTCATTTCATCCATGTAGCGATTGCCCAGCCAGGGCAGTGCCATCAGGAACAGTGCACTAAAGGCAATGATTTGCAGACTTAGTGACAATCTGCGGCGGATTTTTTTCTTCCTGCTCAGCATACCCAGCCGTAACCAAAGCCATAGCGTGTTTTTATGCAGGTGAATTCGTTATCCACTTTTTTAAATTTCTTCCTGATATGAAGGATATGGGTATTGATGGTGTTGTCTTCGACCACACCCTGGCGGGTCGCGTTCACCAGGTCCTCGATACTCACGCCTTCGGGGGTTTGCAAGATGGCATGCAGAATATCGAACTCAGTGGGTGTCAGGTTTAGTGGCTGGTCTTTCCATTGTACTGACATGCTGATTTCATCAAGGCTGATATCACCGACCTTTTTTATATGGCTCGATTCATTGTTCGACGAGGTATTATTTTTTATCTGGAACAGGGATTTAATTCTGGTGATCAGGAATTCAAGTGATACCGGTTTGGTCTGGTAATCCCAGGCGCCGAGTTGCAGGCCGTAGATTTTGTCCAGCTCATCACCACGGCTGGTCAGGAAGATAATTGGAAATTGTGAATCTTTTTCTTTCAGGAAGCGGCAAATCTCAAAACCAGCACCAACGTCTTCGCCCAGCATGATGTCGAGAATGGCCAGATCGGGCAGAGCCTGCTGAATAGCCTCAATCGCCGACTGGCGTTCAGCATACTCAGTTACCTGATAACCGCAGTTGCGCAGCGCCTCGGCATAATGCTGGCGCTGGTTAATGTCGTCTTCGACGATGGCAATGGTTTTTTCTTCCATGTCTGAAATCTACCTTAATTTATAGAGATTGTAGAGTGATTTATCTGCATCTCCATAATTTATCCATTTTCTTTCCATGCACTGCCAAAGATTGCAATAACGCCGGCTGGTTTAATGGCAACCGTAATCAGGTGATCTCACGCGTTGTGAGACACCAATATTTTAAATCAGGAGATAACTATGAAGAAAAAACTTATTTCAATCGCAATCGCATCATTAATCGCTACGGGCTCTGGCCAGACTATGGCTGCTCAGGATGAGGAGGTTATGACATCAGGTAAAAAACAGGTGACCGCTATCAGCATTGGTGCAGTCAGTGGTGCCTTACTTGCAGGGCCTGCGGGTCTGGTTGTTGGTGGTCTGGTTGGAGCCATAGCCGGTCGTCAGGGTTCGGAATCTGAAGTTGAAGCTGTCGATCATCTGGCAGAAACAGAAACCATGTTGAATGAAATGCTGGAAACATCCAGGCAGGAGGATGTTGTGGAAGAGGTGATGGTGGCATCGGTCAGTCATGATGTTCCGGTAATTGAACCGGCGCCTGCTGAAGCTGTTGATAATGTGCAGGAGATTATAAGCAATGATCTCAGTATGGATGTTTACTTCAAGGCAGGCAGCGTTGATGTGGAAAACTTTTATACGCATCAGCTATCTGTGCTTTTAAATCTGCTCAATGAAATTCCCGAGCTCAGGTTAAACCTGGACGGTTATTCAGACCGGCAGGGCAGTGAGGCAGATAACCTGCAGTTATCTATTGCTCGACTGGAGTCGGTTCGCGAGTATTTTGTTGATCAGGGAATTGATGATAGTCGAATCAATATCAATGCCCATGGCGAAAAGAACTTTGTCTCTGCGCCCGGTGATCTTGATGCTTACGTGTTTGATCGTCGTGTGGTAGTTAGTTTTGAATCGGCTCCATCAGAAATGCAGAACAGCGTTGCAGCAATCACTGACGCATCATCTATTTAACTGTTTAACCGGCTCTTAGTTATTTTTAAGAGTCGGTTTTTTTAATCAATACATTTAGAAGGCAGGTGTAAGCATGAATATGACACATCAACAAAAAATGAAGCACAAGCAGCGAGCTATTCCGCCACTGATCATTAACTGGTTGCGAGAATTTGGCTGTCGAATTACTGGCATGAATGGCACAACAGTCATTTATTTCGATAAGAAAAGCAAGCGCACGCTGTGCCAGGAAGTGGGCCATATTGTCGTCAGAAGGCTCGATGACATGATGGATGCCTATGCGGTGATGTCAAAGGACAGAATTATAGCCGTTGGCCATCGATTTAATTCTTTCAAACATTAATAACTATCTGTCATCAGGAGAATGCCATGAAACACAAGCGTGAATTATTTTATTCGTACGACAGGCCACAGAAACAGAACACACTGCTGATACGTGTACTGGTGCTGGTTGTTATATTTATGGTATTTCTCCTGGTGGCGAACAAAGTGTATGCCAATGGTGAAAGTACTCGGCCAGATTTAAATTCGGTTACCCGCGGCACGGCCTGGCTGTTGCCGAGTAATGGCGTTTATATAGAGGCATTACAGCTGCAGTCAAAAGTTAATATCAACGTTAGCGGGATGATTGCCAGGGCAACAGTAAAGCAGCAATTCAGGAATACCAGTAGCCTGTGGGCGGAAGGTCTTTATGTCTTTCCACTGCCGGAGAATGCAGCGGTTGACCACTTCAGGCTACTTATCGACGGGCGGATAATTGAAGGCCAGATCCAGGAAAAACAGCAGGCCAGAAAGACCTATGAAACAGCAAAACGCCAGGGCAAGCGAACCGGGCTGGTCGAGCAACAGCGCCCAAACATCTTTACCACCAAACTCGCCAATATATCGCCGGGTGCAGAAATGAGTGTTGAAATAGAGTACCAGCAAACGCTGCAATATCGTGATGGCCGGTATTCATTGCGCTATCCACTGGTGGTAGGCGAGCGTTTTATAACGCCATCAAAAGAAGGCGCTGGTAATGTTCAGTATGATTTAGGTGTTTATACTTTTTCATCGACTACATCTAAAAACCTCAACCAGAATTCGATCACGGTTAACCTGGATACAGGTATTTCTGTCGCCAATATTGTCAGCGATAGCCACCCGGTTGTGATTAGTCCACAGACTGATAACAGATACACGATTAATTTGCGCGATACTAATGTTCCAGCTGACCGTGATTTTTTATTGAGCTGGACACCCGAGCTGGGCAAATTGCCTAAAGCCACTGTCTTTAACCAGAAGCACGATGGCTATGAGTACAGCCTGATCACCGTCTATCCGCCAAAAAATGAGCTTTACAACCTGCTGGATATTCCGCGGGATGTGGTGTTTATACTGGATGTTTCCGGCTCCATGTCAGGCGCCTCTATTGAGCAGGCCAAATCAGCATTAATGCTGGCACTGGACAGGCTCAAATCATCGGATAAGTTTAATATTGTCTGGTTCAATAATGTCGCTAAAAAGATTTTTTTTGAGTCTCGACTGGCCAGTAATGCCAATATAAACGAAGCGAAAAATTTTGTACGCTCGCTTAGCGCAGGCGGTGGCACCATGATGATGCCTGCACTGCAGCTTGCGCTTGAATCAAACACTGACCCTGATTATTTACGCCAGACTATTTTTATCACCGATGGCAATGTCAGTAATGAACGAGATCTATTTGAATATATTAAGAGCAATCTGGCAGATAATCGTTTATTCACCGTTGGCATTGGCTCAGCACCCAACAGCTTCTTTATGAAAAAGGCGGCAAAGGCAGGTCGGGGTACGTTTACCTTTATCAGCAATATTCGTGAAGTGGGCAAAAAGTCCGAAGCGCTATTCAGAAAGCTGGAAATGCCTGCGTTGACAGATATTAAGATGGAATTATTTGGTGATGACATTGAGTATTACCATGACCCAATCCCTGACCTGTATATCGGCGAGCCTGTTACTGTGCTGTTGCGTGGAAAAAATATCTTTAAAGAAATAGTGGTCAAAGGTGATATTGGATCTAACCAATGGCAGCATAAAGTATTCCTGAATCAGGGATCTGACAACGACGGTGTTAGAGTCGCATGGGCAAGAGAAAAAATCGCAGCCCTGACTCAATCTCATTATGATGAGAATAATGGGGTGTTTAAAGAGCATTTAAAAATGCAGATTCTTGAAGAGTCAATCAAGCACCATCTGGTCAGCCGGTTTACCAGCCTGGTTGCGGTTGATGTCACACCGGTTAATCAAACTGGCGCGCTACACAGTGAAAGGATGACCAATAATCTTCCCTACGGCTGGACGCGTTCTGACAACAAGGTGGCTAAGTCTATAGCGCCACAAATCAACCTGCCGCAAACCGGTGCCGGCCTGTATGCTCATATCATGTTTGCGCTGTTATTTATTACCGCCGGCCTGATGCTGCGTTTTATGAATCTAAGCCGTGAATATAAATAAATTGTTAGTAAAAGTGGCCATACTGGTTTTTGTTGTATTTGGAGCCTGGCATCTTAGCTGTGCGGTATGGATTGCCGGCAAGGCTTATGCCGCGAGTTTCCTGATCAATGATGCCTGGCAGAAAACCTTGCGCAATAAGCATGTCAATAAACCATGGTCCTGGGCCGATACCTGGCCGGTTGCGCAAATAACAATTCAGTCGATAGGGCTGGATGAAATTGTCCTGGCCGGTGATAGCGGTGCAAGCCTGGCATTTGGGCCGGGGCTTTCATACGCGGGCGCATCACTGGATGAGGATGGTATTAAGCTCATTAGCGGTCACCGAGACACCCATTTTAGTAAATTAAAAAACATTAATATTAACGATGTGATTTTTGTAAAAACGCCACTCGAATATAAACAATACAAAGTTAAGGATATTGGTATTGTCGACAGTCGAACGCATCTAATAGAAACAGATGAGATTAGCTATGATCTGGTGCTTGCAACCTGTTACCCGTTTAATTCTGTTTCTTCTGGTGGCAGTGAGCGCTTTATTGTTGAGGCTGTTGAGCTCTAAATAAAAACATAACAAACGCTATGTTTTTTTAACCCTGTTTTGAGAATGATTATTTTTTTACATATTCAGATATGCTGTAGATCACAGGTAAATTAACTAATTACTCACTAAGTAATCAGTAGATATTTGGGTGCTCAACTAAGGCTGAATAAGAATCATGTTCTACAATCTACGCCTATCATATCTATCCGCTGTTATCCTGCTACTGTTTAGCAATCTTCTGTCGAGCGCTGAAATACTCGAGCCTGTAACTGAACCTGTTAAAGAACCCATTGAAATTACGCCTGAGGACACCGTTGAATCAGGCGAAGCAGAACATGCTTTCAAGAAGGCCAACCCCTGTGAGGGTATGACCGCAGAGGGATTTCTCGGAACTGAAGCCTGCGTCGGTTGCCATCAGGACAAAATTGCAACAATGCATTCAAGCCCGCACGGACGCAAGGCTGATCCACGCTCACCTTTTGCTCGGCAGGGCTGTGAAACCTGCCACGGCCCCGGGGTCTCTCATTTTGATGCTAAGGGTAACTGTATGATCAGTTTAACCGGGCGATATGGTGAATCGGTCAAGCTGCGCAATGATGTTTGTCTGGGGTGCCATAAGGGTGGCCCACGTAAACACTGGGCATCGAGCATACATGAAGCAGAAGATATGGTCTGCGACAACTGTCATTCAATTCACAGTCGCAATGATGTCATTCATCGCGAATCACAGACAGAGGTATGTTTTGCATGCCACAAAAACATACGCGCACAGACTTTTCGTGCATCATCTCACCCAATAGCTAATAACAGGGTGATATGCAGTGATTGTCATAACCCGCACGGGTCGGCGGGGCCGGCATTATTGAAACAGTTCAGTATCAATGAAAACTGTTACAGCTGCCATGCTGAAAAACGCGGCCCATTTCTGTGGGAGCATTATCCAGCCAGCGAAGACTGCACGCTATGCCATCGTGTGCATGGCTCAAATCATCAGGCTCTGCTGAACAAACCAGGTCCTCAACTTTGCCAGCAATGTCATTCAAATATTACAGCTATGGGTGGCCTTAATCATATCGGCCGATTCCTGGATTTTGACAGCACGACATCGACAAGATCCCGCTTTATTGTTGGTCAGAACTGTGTGAACTGTCACATTAAGATCCATGGTTCAAATCACCCATCAGGTGCTGTTTTGCAGCGTTAGTCATGCGCATCTATATTATTCTGCCAGTGAGCGTGTTATGAAAATAAAAAAATCACTGCTTATGTTTAATCTTTTGGTATCTGGTTTTGTAGCCGGCACATCATTGGCACAAGAAGAGAGAATTCAGGAAGAACCAGAACCAATTGTCCCGCTGGCGTATATATCAGAGCCTGTTTTTAATGAAATCGAGCTTGGCATTGGTTATACCTTTGATGATGCATATAAGTTTGGGCGTTATAGCGATCTGGAAAATAAAGGTGCATTTCTGGTTGGTAATATTGATGCCGAAGAATATTTTACTGATGGTGGTTTCTGGGTTGTTCATGGAACCGGCCTGGGTCTTGACTCTCGTTACCTGAATTTTAAAGCGGGGCTACAGGGTAGTTATAATTTTTTTCTACAATATGATGAGTTACCCAATTATAAAGACGACACTGTGCAGACACCGTTTACCGGTATCGGTAGTGATAATCTGTCATTACCCTCAGGATTCGACATTACTACCAACCTGAATTCCAATATGAATAGTTTTCAATTGCAGACCAAAAGAAAGCGTATTTCAACAGGTATTAATCTTGTTCTGAAAAAACGCTGGAAGTTTGCTGTCGACTATAGTCATGAAAACAAGCATGGCATTGATAGCACAGGTTCAGCCATAGCCCATGGTGTGCCACTGATGTCAAATATTACATCAGCACAAATAGCAGAGCCGATCGACTATGATACCGACCTGGTTAATGCAATGCTTCACTATGGTGGTGATGAAGGCCAGCTTGATCTGAAATATCATATGTCGCTGTTTACCAATAGCAATGCCTCTGTTGACTGGCAGGATGCTTTTAATCCGGTATCAGCATCTGGCAGTATATCACTGGCACCTGATAATGAGTTTCATCAGCTGTCGCTCAATGCAGGACACTCACTACCTTTCAGTAGCCATCTTTCAGCACTCTTATCATTGGGCCGCATGACGCAGAACCAGAATTTTCAGCCTTATACTGTCAATACGGCATTGACGCTAACGCCACTGCCTCGGAATTCCCTGGATGGTGAAGTTCAGCTGACAACAGCACAACTAAAACTTACCTCGCACCCTGTAAAAAAATTGCGGCTCAGTGCAGAGTTGCGTTACAACGAGCGTGATAATCAAACACCAGTTGATACCTATGACTACGTTGTGCTGGATTCACACAACGGCATTCCGGCACAGAACCGCCCGTACAGTTACAAAAAAAATCGTATTAATTTAAATGCTAACTATCGTTTCAGTGCCATTTCCAGTCTACGATTCGGCTTCAGTTACGAAGACATGAAACGCAGATACACCGATGCAGAACGTGAAGACACACAGGAGAACACACTGTTGGCCAAGTGGAAACTAAAGCCGCATTCAACGGTTGATCTTGCGCTTTATGCAGAAACAGCCAGCAGGGACGGTAGTGAATACAATACCCCGGTTAATGAAAATCCGTCTATGCGAAAATACCATCTTGCCGATCGTGACCGGGTGAAACTGGGGGCGCTGGTCAATGTTATGGCTACCGACAAATTTTTCATGAGTTTGCGTGCCGATTATAATAAGGACAATTACATAAACTCAACGATAGGTTTGACAGAGGCTACCCAGCCTGTGGTTTCGGCGGATTTTTCATACCAGCCAACAACCAGCATTTCTGCCTATGGTTACTATACCTATGAAAATATCGAGTCCAGTCAGTCTGGCTATAGAACGGCAGCTTATCCAGCACCTGGCTGGAATGCAGAGTTTGAAGATACGTTTGACTCATTTGGTATTGGTGCAAAAATAACAGAACTGGGTAAATGGGATATTGGTGCAGATATGATTTACAGCAGGTCCAATGGAACAATCAGGATGAATGATCTGGTTTCTCCAGTTACGGAAAACCAGTACCCGGATACAAAAACGGAACTTAACAGTGTCAAGCTATGGACCAGTTATAACTTTAATAAACAACTTGTCTATAAACTGAGTTACTGGTTTGAAGACTACAATGCCGATAACTGGGCAGTTGATGGGGTGCTTCCCTATGACCCGGCGTCGGTTGCCAATAGTCTGCTGCTCGGCAATGAGACGCTGGATTACAGTACACACGTAATTATTTTCTCAGCCAGTTATAGATACCATTAATTTAGCCTTTATAAGGGGCTAGCCACTGTTTTTCATTCGAGTAAATAACTTGTGTAATTCCATTACCACTAACACGATAAAGGCCAGTCCAAGCAACTGCAGCCAGTGCTGAGGTGACACTGGCTGGATGTGCAGAACATCACTGACCCAGGGTGTGTACATAGCACCAATATGAATCAGTTGTGCAGTTACGGTACCAAACAACAATACAGGATTGCTGAACAGCTTATGTTTAAACACAGACCGTGTTTCTGAGCGACAGTTAAATACATGAATATTTTCAAACAGTACCATCAGTAACAGGGTGCCGTTACGCGCTTCATCAATGCTGTAGCCCTGATTGAGCAACCACTGGAACAGGAAGAAAGCGACAATGCCAATCACCAGTGCAGTGACAACTACGCGCTCAATCATAATGCGGTTAAATATTCGGTCACGTGGCGGGCGCGGTGGTCGATTCAATTCGTTGCCTTCGCCGGGTTCAAATGCGAGTGCGACATCCTGTATGCCGTTAGTGACTAAATTTAACCACAGCAAATGTACTGCGAGCAGCGGCAGGGGTAGTCCTGTTAATAATGCCAGCGCAAATAATACCAGCTCGGCCATGCCGGTAGAGATAAGTAGAAAAATAACTTTGCGTACATTCGAATAGGCGATGCGGCCTTCTTCGACACCGGCGACGATGGAAGAAAAATTATCATCGGTAATAATAAGGTCAGCGGTTTCTTTTGCCACATCGGTGCCGCTTTTGCCCATGGCAACACCAACATGGGCGGCGCGGAGTGCAGGTGCATCATTAGCGCCATCGCCGCTGACTGCGACAAAATGACCGCTACGCTGTAAAGATTGAACAATGTCCAGTTTTTGCTGTGGCTCGACACGGGCAAAAACACGCACTTCGCGGATTAATTCATCCATTATGCTTTGTTCGGCAAAATGTTTGAGTTCGGGGCCGGTGATGATCTGGTCGCTGTGCCTGACCAGTCCAAGTTCGCGGGCAATGGCCAGTGCGGTTACTGGGTGGTCGCCGGTAATCATGGCAACTTTAATTCCAGCCTTCTGGCATTTTGCAATCGCTTCCTTTGCTTCACTACGCAGCGGATCAATCATGCCGATTAAACCCACCAGCGTTAAATTATGCAGGTGCTGCTCAGAAAAAACCTCATCCTCATCCAGTGCAATGGCACCGCTGGCCAGGGCGATAACGCGATAACCTTCAGAGGCGAGTTCGTGCGCCTGTTGTTCAAGCCTGTCTGCATCTAAACTAACCTGGCCATTGATGCTCGTCATTGAATTACACATCGGCAGCAGGCGTTCGAGTGCGCCTTTGACAAAAGCTTTCTGTTTGCCGTCCACCTGGTTAAGGCTCGCACTGAATAACCGTTCTGACTCGAACGGAATAGTGTCAACTTCATGAAACAGGTTAAGCGTTTCTGATTTGGTGACGCCAGCCTTGTGCGCCATCACCAGCAGGGCGGTATCGACGGCATCACCGTGATGCACCCAGCCGTCTCCCCGGTGGCTGAGATAAGCTTCATTGCTCAACACCGAGATCTGGCATAGCTGATTCAACTGCCGGTTTTGTGTATCAATGCGTTCACCCTGTGAATCAACAATGTTCCCCTCTGGTTCGTTGCTCGAACCGGTAACCTCCAGTGCTTCGCATTCGGGGAAAACAATTTTTCGTACCGTCAGCTGGTTAACCGTCAGGGTACCGGTTTTGTCTGTCGCAATACAGGTGCAGGAACCCAGCGCCTCGACGGCAATCAGCTTACGGATAATGACATTGCGCCGTGCCATACGGCGCATGCCAATGGCCAGTGCCACAGTCAGGGCAACGGGCAGGCCTTCTGGAATGGCCGATACCGCCAGTGCCACGGCCAGCAGGAAAATTTCAGCCAGCGGCATGCCACGAGAGAGCGCAATCGCCGCCATCACTATTGCAGCCACAGCCACGATAATCGCCACTCGGTGAGTAAAGCTCTCCATGCGAATCAGCAGTGGTGGTTTGGTCGCAGGTTTACCCAGTACTTCTTCAGCGATATGGCCAAGCTCGGTGTCGAGTGCGCTTGCAATTACAACACCCCGGCCACGGCCACGCTCGACCAGTGAACCGGCAAACAGCATATTGCAGCGGTCACCCAGGGTGGTTTGCGCATTTAGGATTAGGTCTGCATCTTTTGTTACTGCGGTTGATTCACCCGTGAGCAGGGACTCATCTACCTGAAGGTCATGGCACTCCAGCAGGCGAATGTCAGCCGGTATCCGGTCACCCGATTCCAGCATAATGATATCGCCAGTGACCAGTTCTTCCGCGTCGATTTCGTAACTGTCAGCATCACGCAATACCAGGCAACGTGTTGTTACCAGGCTGCGTAGTGCGATTGCAGCGCGTTGTGCGGAATACTCCTGTATCGTGCCGATAATGCCGTTGAGCAGCAGCACTGCGGCAATGAAACCGGCATCGGACCATTCTTTAATTGCCAGTGAAAGCAGGGCGGCGACAACCAGTACATAGATGAGTGGGCTCGTGAATTGATGAAAAAAAACTAGCGTAAGACTTGCCGGCTTTGTTTCGGGCAGGCTGTTCGGGCCATTTTTTTTGAGGCGACTTGAGGCCTCTTCCTTGCTCAGGCCGTTTCGAGATGTCTGGCAAATGGCAAGCGCATCATCGCTGCTAAGGGCATGCATCTTTTCCTGTTTGTGATTCTGTGTCATCTCCACGTACCTATCACCATCATAAACCCAGTCTAATACATGCTACATCAGTCGCTAACTATATTGCCATTATTGATGTTTTTAATACCACTCAAACCCTATAAACATAATGGTATAAGTTGAAATGAATGCTCCTATAATCAAATAGGTCATTTATTGATAAATATCATGAAGTTTTTTTGATTAAATGGTATTTCTTACTTTGCTTATTCGTAGAGGAGATAAATTATGTCAAGTATGATTGTCGTTGCTGATAGTACACGTGCGCGTTTCTTTACCGCCGCTTCAGCTAATTCAGATTTAATCGAAGTTGAAACCCTAACCAACACAGAAGCCAGATTACACGATAGAGATATCACCAGTGATCTTCCCGGCAAAAGTACGGGTAATGGTTCGGGTGGACACGCCTATCAGGGAAAAACTGATCCTAAAAAATATGAAGTCAGTCGATTTGCCAAACGTATTGCAGATCACCTGGATGCAACCCGCAACTCCAACAAGTTACCCAGGGTATTACTGGTAGCTGACCCTGCCTTCCTCGGTGAACTGCGCAATCATTTATCCAGTGCAACCAGTGAGAAAGTGGTGTTTGAACTGGATAAAAACCTGGCGCAACAAAGCCCTGAAGTAATCCGCAAGCACCTGCCTGAATTTCTCACGCATTGATACAAGACTAAAAAATTTAAATTAAACTGCTTATGATCAAAGCAAAAGAAGTTACAATCGATGGCAACCAGGCAGCGGCCACCATTGCCCATCTGACCAATGAAGTAATCGCTATTTATCCAATCACACCCGCATCACCAATGGGGGAGTGGGCGGATGAATGGTCTTCACAAAACAAGCCTAACCTCTGGGGTACGGTACCCGAGATTATCGAAATGCAAAGTGAAGGGGGGGCAGCCGGTGCTGTTCACGGTGCCTTGCAGGCGGGAACGCTGACCACTACGTTTACTGCTTCACAGGGATTGTTATTGATGATCCCAAACATGTTCAAAATTGCAGGTGAGCTTTCACCTGCGGTTTTCCACGTTGCCGCCCGTTCGGTTGCCGCCCAGGCGCTTTCCATTTTTGGTGATCATAGTGATGTCATGACCGCACGTTCGACCGGTTTTGCTATGCTGGCATCGAATTCGCCGCAGGAAGTTATGGATATGGCGCTGATCGCGCAGGCCGCTACGCTGGAGTCGCGTATTCCCATTGTGCATTTTTTCGATGGCTTTAGAACCTCGCACGAAGTTTCAAAGTTGAGTCTTGTCGATGCCGATGTGGTTATACAGCTAATCGACCAGAAGTTTATTACCGAACATCGCCGGCGTGCACTGTCACCCGAGCACCCCGTGCTGCGTGGCAGTTCACAGAACCCGGATGTTTTTTTTCAGGCCAGGGAATCGGTCAATGCTTATTATTCGGCCATGCCTGGGATCGTACAGGATGTAATGAATCGTTTTGCTGCACTCACGGGGCGGCAATATAAATTATTTGATTACGAAGGTGCCGAAGATGCCGAACGTATTATCATACTGATGGGCTCCGGTGCAGAAACCGTGCACGAAAGCGTTGATTATTTATGCTCTAAAGGTGAAAAGGTCGGGTTGGTCAAAGTCCGTCTGTTCAGGCCGTTCAATAGTGATGCCCTGATTGGTGTAATCCCATCCACAGTAAAACAGATTGCCGTGCTTGATCGTACCAAGGAGCCGGGTGCGGATGGTGAGCCGTTGTACAAAGACGTGGTCACGGGTATTGCGCAGCATTACTGCAGAGAAAATTCTAAATTCTCCAGCATGCCAAATGTAATTGGTGGACGATTCGGATTGTCTTCCAAAGAATTTACCCCCGCGATGGTGAAAGCGGTGTTCGATGAACTCAGTTCACCATCGCCAAAAAATAATTTTACCATCGGCATCATCGATGATGTCACCAACAGCAGTTTGCAATGGGATAAAACATTTAGAACCGATGCCCATGACCGGACTTTTCAGGCAATGTTTTATGGCCTGGGCAGTGACGGCACGGTCAGCGCAAACAAGAACAGTATAAAAATTATTGGCGAAAGTACCGATAAATTCGTCCAGGGTTATTTTGTTTACGATTCCAAAAAAGCCGGTGCGGTTACGGTTTCGCATTTACGTTTTGGTGAGCAGCCGATACGCTCAACCTATTTGATCGACGATGGTGATGCTGACTTTGTCGCCTGCCACCAGCCGGTTTTTCTAGAACATTATCCGATGCTGGATAAGGCGGCTGAGAATGCAGTGTTTCTATTGAATACCCCGGTCGAGCCTGAACGTGTCTGGCAAACCCTGCCACGGAAGATGCAACAGCAAATTATTGACAGGCATATAAAGTTCTATGCAATTGACGCATATAAGGTGGCAGATGCCTCCGGTATGGACAAGCGCATCAACACCATTATGCAAACCTGTTTCTTTTCTATTTCCGGTATCCTGCCCAAAGAGCAGGCTATCCAGTCGATTAAAGATGCCGTTGAAAAAACTTACGGAAAAAAAGGCCAGCGCCTGGTCGATTTCAACTTTAAAGCGATTGATGAGACGCTGGCGAATTTATACGAAGTTAGTGTGCCTGACCAGGCTGATTCACAGTTGGCAATAGAAGAGAAGGTGAAGGATTCAGCCCCCGATTTTGTAAAACAGGTCACCGGAGAAATTATTGCCGGTCGTGGCGATCAGATCCCTGTTAGCCTGTTTCCCGCTGATGGTAGTTATCCGACCGGCACCGCAGCTTATGAAAAAAGAAACCTGGCGCAGGAAATCCCCGAGCTGGATGAAAACCTGTGTACCCAGTGTGGCAAGTGCCCACTGGTCTGCCCGCATGGTGTAATTCGTTGCAAGGTGTTCGATGAGGCTTTGTTGGATGGTGCTCCAGAGAGTTTCAAGTCAATGCCAGTCAAAGGCAAGGACTTTGCGCAAAACCTGCGCATGACTTACCAGGTTGCGCCTGAAGACTGTACCGGGTGTGGTCTGTGCGCTGAAATTTGCCCGATCCACGACAAGAGCAACGCCAGTCATAAGGCACTCAATATGATCACCTATGATCAGGGCTTGCGTGAGCAGGAAAAACGCAACTGGGATTTCTTCCTTGAGCTGCCCGAATATGATCGCACGCTGGTTAAGAACAATACCATCAAGGGTTCGATGATATTGCAGCCATTGTTTGAATTCTCCAGTGCCTGTGTTGGTTGTGGCGAAACGCCCTATATCAAACTGGCCAGTCAGTTATTCGGGGATCGCATGGTGGTGGCCAATGCCACCGGTTGTTCCTCGATTTATGGTGGCAACCTGCCGACCACCCCGTGGGCAAAAAATCTGCAGGGCAGAGGCCCGGCCTGGTCGAATTCATTGTTCGAAGACAACGCCGAGTTCGGTCTGGGCATGCGCCTTGCGATCGAAAAACAGCAACAGTACGCAACCGAGTTGTTGAAGAAATTAAAACCCGAACTCGGGCAAGAGCTGGTTGAGGCAATTTTAAACGCGGATGAATCGACCGAGGCAGGCATCGAACAACAGCGCTCACGTGTTAAAACATTGCGCGATAAATTGTCTTCGCTGGATAACGCCGAAGCCAGGGAACTGGATACGCTGGCAGAAAACCTGTCACGCAAAAGCGTCTGGATTATCGGCGGCGATGGCTGGGCTTATGACATTGGTTATGGCGGCCTGGATCACGTCATGGCATCAGGCCACGATATAAACATACTGGTGCTCGATACCGAAGTTTATTCCAACACCGGTGGGCAGACATCAAAAGCCACACCGCGCGGTGCCGTTGCCAAGTTTTCTGCCGGCGGTAAACCTTCTCCCAAAAAAGACCTGGCGCTGCTGGCGATGGATTATGAAAATGTTTATGTCGCGCACGTCGCCTACGGTGCCAAGGATATCCAGACCATCCACGCCTTTAATGAAGCCGAAGCCTATCCCGGGCCTTCATTAATCATTGCCTATTCACCCTGTATCGCACACGGTGTTGATTTGAAAAATAACCATCAGCAGCAAAGGCTCGCGGTGGACAGCGGCCACTGGCCGTTATTCAGATACAATCCTCAGAATGCAGAGCAGGGCATTAATCCGCTCAAGCTCGATAGCAAGCCGCCGTCAATTCCGTATCGTGAATTTATCGAAACAGAAATTCGCTTCAATATGCTCTGGCGTACCCACCCGGAAACAGCAGAGCAACTTCTGGAACAGTCGCAGCAGGACGTACTGCGTCGTTATCATTATTACGAGCAGCTCGCGAACCTTCCCTGGGGCGATAGCGATGCAGTTCAATCACTGCGCCATAAGTTCGCCACTGAAAGTGGTAAGGAGTAGCCATCATGATTGATTTATCAACACAATATTTAGGCCTGAAACTCAAAAACCCGTTGGTGCCATCTTCTTCACCGCTAACCGCCAGTCTCGATGATGCCAGACGGCTGGAAGATGCAGGCGCTGCCGCCATCGTGTTACCGTCGCTGTTTGAAGAAAGCATACACTTCGAACAGAAACAGCTCGATAAATACCTGCACTCGCAGGCACTGGGGAACTATGAAGCTGAATCGTTCCAGCCCGTGCCCAGTGATTACAAGGGCGAGCTGGATAATTATCTTGACCACCTGCATCATGTAAAGTCTTCGCTGAATATTCCCGTTATCGCCAGTTTGAACGGCATCTCAACCAGCGGCTGGATCGATTTTGGCAAGGAACTCATGCAGGCCGGCGCCGATGCACTGGAACTGAATGTTTACTACGTTGCCGCCGACCCTGAACAAAGCGGCGAGCAGGTTGAAAATCGTTACATAGAATTGTTAACTGACCTGGATAAACTGATCAACATCCCCATCACCATGAAATTGTCATCACAGTTTTCATCGATGGCCAACATGGTGACTAAACTGCAAACCTCGGGGGCTAACGGTGTCGTACTGTTCAACCGTTTCTACCAGCCCGATATCGATCTTGAAACACTGGGTATCAAACCACACCTGGAATTATCAAGCGCAGAAGAATCGCTGTTAAGAATAAGATGGATCGCGTTAATCAGAAGTCGCGTGCAACTCTCGCTGGCTGCCACCGGTGGGTTTCATCAAACCGATGACATCATCAAGGCACTGCTGGCCGGTGCTGATGCCGTATATCTGTGCAGTGTGTTATTGAACAAGGGGCCTGAATACTGCGCAAAGTTATTGCAACAACTACAGCACTGGCTGGAAGAAAATGAATATGAATCGGTACAGCAAATGCAGGGCAGTGTCAGCCAGTCGTGTGCAATAGACCCGGCGGCTTATGAACATAGTAATTATATGAATGTGATTAAGAGTTATCGGCATTAATTTATTGCTCAGGAAAAATTCAGATAAGGAACGATGTAATTAACCCCCTACAGGAGGATGATCCAATGAATGTATTAATGTTTCACAAGAAGAATGTTATAGCGCTAACGGTTCTCTGGATAACAACACTACTGGCAATGTCCTCTGCTGCCTGGGCTAATGATTTTGAAGAAGCTGAACGGCTGTATGCT
>JAPHSZ010000010.1 GCA_026196545.1 Gammaproteobacteria bacterium | reverse complement strand
TTTTATCTATTATTCTTGCATCTGCCAGGCCCTCCTCAAGTAAATGAATTGCATCTTTATCTCTTTTATCTTTCATCAGCAATTCAGCCAATGCCAGATAAAGCCGATATAGCGAAGTCATCCCAGAAATCGCGATACCTTTTTTAAGTAGCTCAGCTGATTCATTTGAGCGGTTCATCTTTTCCATTAACTTTGCACAACGTATATACATCTTTCCAAGTTCCGGTATGGAGGGTATATCTATGGATTTTGTTAACAATTTAATTGCATCATCGTATCTACCTGTCTGCTCCATATACTTTGAGCATTGATTAATAAGCGGTGCAAGGCACTTAACACCTGGGGTGGAAATCCCTTTCTCAAGCAGATTAATTGCAGCATCTAATTTGTTATTTTTGCTCAGAAGATTAGCGCATAGATGATAAATTGCGAAGGCATTACTTCCACTACCGAGATGCGTAAGCGCTTCCTCCTGCGCATTAATCATGGCATCTACCCCATTTACAGAATATTCAAGCTCTATTAGAAGCAACCAGGCTGCATAATATATATTTGGTCCGACGGCACGTCGCACATGGGTCAGCGCTACTTGATAGTCATCACCAATATTGCGGTGCTTCAAGCATAAAGCCAAGTGATATTCCAAACCATTTGGTCGCTGATCTTCAGGCAGCGCAGATATTAGAGCAATACGTTCTTCTAGTGTTTCAACATTAACAGGTATTTGTGATTGGGCAGGCTTGGTTATTTGTGACAAGACAAATTGTGCAAGTCTTTTACTGGCAAGATAAAGCTCATCAATACGCCCGGCCTCAAAAAGGTGATGTCTCAATTCCGAATATGAAGAAATACATTTCTCGGTGCCTTTCATTTGAATGGCTTTGAAATGTCTGAAATGGTAATTTGCCGCGAGGCTGTGAGCCTGTTCCCATTCTTCTTTCTCGTCACGAAGCCTCGTCACGCTGATTTCACGCGCCAATGGATGCATACTATCGCCACTTGGTGTGTTTACCAGTAAAAATCTTTCAATAAGTTGTTTTCGCAAGCTTGGATGGGTAACAGAAGAGGCTGGGTATTCAGAAAGAGCTTCTTTCTTAAACGACCGACGATGCACAGCAATATACCGCATGAATTTCAACAGTTCACCTTCCATTTTCGGAAGCGTTCGCTCTATTAACTCACGTTCAAAATCTTCAACCAAATCATGATCTAGTTTAACGTCGCCGAGTTTAAAGAGATTAGGTGCCAATGAAAGTAAATCTTCAAGGGAATCGTAAAATAGGCTGCTGGCTAATGTCATCAATGCGCGTGGGTTTCCACCTAAACGATGGCATATCTCCACCAACCTTTCAGCAGGCACCTTTGAAGATAAATCCTTTGACTCAAGTAAATCTTGAAGAAAGGTCGTAGCCTCCGAATCAGTGAGACCTTTAAGTTCTTTAGAAACGCATTTCTCGCACCATCGTGCTTTTTTGATGGCACGATTACTTATAAGCAATAACCTGCCTGCAGGACGATTGGAATTATTGAGTTTTTCTATCAAACGCTGCCACCCCATAGGTGGGTGAGTATCTTTATCGCTAAATAGACCCTGAAATTCGTCAATAATAATCAGTATGTGTTCACGTCGAAGTACTTTAAGCAAAGTGCTGAAGAGATCGCCATTGGCTCCCTTTTGTAGTTCATCCACTAAATCAGGTATGCCTGCACTAGCTAGTGAGTCTGCAAGTTCAATGAATAAATACAATGAAGGATCTTGTTCATCTGTTTGCGGTTCAATTGGATTAAGGCTACGCGGTGCGGTGGCAGCAATAGCATTAGCCAACTGAGTCTTGCCGCACCCAGGGAAACCTTGCAATACAGCAACTGGCGCGCCATTAATCAACCAGTCAGTTGAAAAATGTTGCAGCAGCTCGGCACGCTGTTTTCCGTGAAACTTGCTATTAACATTGTGTTCTACATTTGAATCTGTTTGCGTTAGTTTTGTTGACGTCGAAACACCATCGTTGATGCCGATTCTTTTAATAATTTTGTCAGCTATCATTTTAGGATCGAATAAAAAGACATCAATGTAACCATCACCACTCAGAATGCCGATCTCTGATAAATCTCCCGGATCACCAAAACTGAGAAACATAATTCGCTTGGCGTCTGCTGTGGTGATTAGTTGGTTAATGTACCGCCATTCGAGTTTGCACCAATGTTTAGTTGCATACTCCGAACACAGGAAAATTACGATTAATTCTGATTCGTTTAGATAGAGTTTTGGTAGATAAATATTTAAATCCGAACGAGCAAACTCAGCATCGTGATACTTATCATAAAGAACTCGCTCCTCATCGAGCGATGAAGCGAGATGTGCGGCTACCTTCTTCACGTAATCGCGACGCCCACCCGGGAACGAAAGAGCAACTTCAAAGCGGCGTCGGTTAGATGAATCAGTGGTCATTTTTTTACTCCTTTAATAACAAAACCAGTACCGTAGGTTGCAGTAAGTCACAAACCACATCAGTCACCTAATCATACAACAACCCTCTCGACAGATGCGGTTCGCAAACTTACCACATCCTACACCACTCTAATTCAAATACTTCAACAAATGGATACCAATTCACAAAAAACAAAAACCTGGATTCCCGCTACAAGCACGCGGGAATGACGAGATTTTATACGTCCCAACAAAAAAGCAGCCCAAAGGCTGCTTTTTTATCAAACGAAATAAACTTTCTATTAATTGTTCTGAATAACAATATTCGGGAACTTGGCAGAAAAGTCCTTCGCTTTGAGTGACAGTTTCGCCGCAGTACGACGTGCAATATCACGATAAATCTGGCTGGCCTGACTTTCGGGATCCTGCGCAACGCTTGGGTGGCCCCCATCGGCGTTAACGCGAATATCGATATCCAGTGGCAGCGCGCCGAGGAAGTCGACATTGTACTGGTCACACATTTTTTCGCCGCCGCCCTGGCCGAAGATATGCTCGGCATTGCCGCACTTCGAACAAATGTGGATGCTCATGTTTTCAACGATACCGAGTACCGGCACTTCGACCTTCTCGAACATCTTCAGGCCTTTGCGAGCATCCAGCAGGGCGATGTCCTGTGGTGTGGTGACAATCACCGAGCCACTGACTGGTACTTTTTGTGCCAGTGTCAGCTGTACGTCACCGGTGCCGGGGGGCAAGTCGATAACCAGGTAATCAAGGTTCTTCCACTGGGTATCACGCAGCAGCTGTTCCAGTGCCTGGGTCACCATTGGGCCACGCCAGATCATTGGGGTTTCTTCGTCGATCATGAAACCAATCGACATCGCCTGCACACCGTGGCCAGCCATGGGCTCCAGTGATTTGCCATCGGTAGACTCGGGCTTGCCTTCGATACCTAACATACGGGGAATGCTCGGACCGTAGATGTCGGCATCGAGGATACCGACTTTCGCGCCTTCTGCCTGCAGGGCCAGTGCCAGGTTCACGGCAGTTGTAGATTTACCGACACCGCCTTTACCGGAAGCAACGGCAATCACGTTCTTGATGCCTTCCAGCGGGTTCATGCCGCCCTGTACAGTGTGGCTCATAATTTCTGAGCGCACTTCGATTTCAGCGGAGGCAACACCATCAACAGCCTCTATTTTGCTCTTTAGTTCATTGACCAGCTTTTCGATATAACCGAAAGCGGGAAAACCCAGTACTACTTTTACGCTAACCACATCGCCTTCGATATTGATATCTTTAACCGCACCGGCTTTAACCAGATCCATTTCAAGATAAGGGTCGATGTACTGTTTGATCGCTGATTCAACTTGTTCCTGTGTCACACTCATACGTGTAATCTCCGCAACATTGATTTCGCCGCTAAAAACGCAGCATATTAGAAAGAGGCGATATTCTACACCACTGAGACTTTTTTTTAACCCCATTATTACCTTTGATATCAGGTTTTTAGATGATCAAAACGGCCAGACATGGTAAGTTATGCGCCCCATGTGGCACCGCCGCAGAACATGAAGAATACAGAGAAATGACAGATAAACGCAATATACTGGTCACCAGCGCCCTGCCCTACGCCAATGGCCCGATCCACCTGGGCCATCTGGTGGAATATATCCAGACCGATATCTGGGCGCGTTTCCAGCGTTTACGCGGGCAAACCTGCTATTACGTCTGCGCTGACGATGCCCACGGTACGCCGATCATGCTGCGTGCGCGTCAGGATGGCATTACCCCGGAACAGCTGATTGCAGCGACCCATAAAGAACACGAGGCGGATTTCACTGATTTCCTGATCGGCTTTGATAATTTTTATACTACCCATTCGGATGAAAACCGTGAAATTGCCAGTGACATCTACCTGAAGCTGCGCGAGGATGGCCACATCCGCACCGAAACCATCAAACAGGCTTACGACCCGGAAGCGGAAATGTTCCTACCGGACCGTTTCATCAAGGGCATTTGCCCCAAGTGTGATGCCGATGACCAGTACGGCGACAACTGCGAAGCCTGCGGTGCGACTTACGCACCGACCGAACTGAAAAACCCGGTGTCTGCGGTCAGTGGTGCCACCCCCATCGAAAAAGATTCCGAGCAGTATTTTTTCAAGCTCAGTGATTTCTCCGAGATGCTGAAAAAGTGGATGTTCGAAGACGGCCACGTGCAGGCCGAAATCGCCAACAAGCAGGCGGAATGGCTGGAAGAAGGCCTGCAGGACTGGGACATCTCGCGCAACGCACCTTACTGGGGATTCGAGATTCCCGATGCGCCGGGCAAGTATTTTTACGTCTGGATGGACGCACCCATGGGTTACATCGCCAGCTTCAAAAACCTGTGTGACAGAACCGACATCAATTTTGAAGAATACTGGGGCAAGGACAGCAAAAACGAGCTTTACCATTTCATCGGCAAGGACATCGCCCGCTTCCATACCCTGTTCTGGCCCGCAGTGCTCGATGGCAGTGGCTACCGTAAACCCAGCGCCGTTTTCTGCCACGGGTTCCTGACTGTCAATGGCCAGAAAATGTCGAAGTCACGCGGCACCTTTATCAAGGCACGCACCTATCTCGACCACCTGAAACCGGAATACCTGCGTTATTACTACGCGGCCAAGCTGTCCGACGGCGTCGATGACATCGACCTGAACCTGGAAGATTTCAGACAGCGGGTCAACTCTGATCTGGTTGGTAAGGTGGTCAACATCGCCAGCCGTTGTGCCGGTTTTATCAAAAAGAAATTTGATAACCAGCTGGCCACTGAATTACCCGAACCTGGTTTGTATCAGGACATGGTCACAGCGGGCGAGCACATCGCCGAGTGTTTCGAGAAACGCGAATTCAGCAAGGCAGTACGTGAAATCATGACGCAGGCTGATCACGCCAACGTTTATATCGATGATAAAAAACCCTGGGTGCTGGCCAAAGAAGAGGGCCAGGACGACAACGTGCAGAAAATCTGTACGCAGGGCCTGAACATGTTCCGTCTGTTGATGACTTATTTAAAACCAATTCTGCCGGAGACCGCGGAAAAATCAGAAATTTTTCTGAACACCGAATTCCTGTGGGACAATATCGATCAGCCTTTGCTGAACCACAAAATCAATAAATTCAAACCTCTAATCACACGCATCGAACAGGAACAGATCGAAGCCATGACCGAAGACTCCAAAGAAAACATGCAGGCCGCTGAAGCCATCACCGGGCCACTGGCTGATGACCCGATCTCCGATGAAATCCAGTTCGATGATTTTGCCAGGATTGATTTGCGCATCGCGAAAATCATCAAGGCCGAACACGTCGAAGGGGCCGACAAATTGTTGCAGCTAACTTTGGATCTGGGCGGCCAGAGCAAAAACGTTTTCGCCGGTATTAAGCCCGCCTATGCGCCGGAAGACCTTGAAGGCAAACTCACTGTTATGGTCGCCAACCTGGCACCACGCAAAATGCGTTTTGGTTTATCTGAAGGCATGGTTTTAGCCGCCGGCCCCGGTGGAAAAGATTTGTTTATCCTGACACCTGATGACGGCGCCGAGCCCGGTATGCGAATTAAATAATACCCCAGAAAAACCGACAGAATAGACAAAAGATTTATACTGAAAACTGTTGAATTATCAACAGTTTTCATACTATAACTCGACAGGATGTCAGTAATCAGATAGAAACTACCGCACATCAATAATCATCCATAACTCCTGGACAGTTCCCCTATAATTTTTACTAAAGGGATGTCAAAACATTACTTTTAACAAAGTTTTTGTAAACATAAACTGTAGTAACTATAGGTATGAAAGTTCTAATTCTTGAACACAGTCGATTATTCCAGAAGATGTTAACTGAGCTTCTGGTGGAACTCGATTGCGAAGTTGACTGTGTTCAGTCGGGTGCCGAAGGAAAACAGAAACTCGAACAGGAAAACTACAACCTCATTCTTGCCGGCCAGCATATTTTTGATGAAAGCGGAATGGATTTTGCCGAATACTGCAATAGCAAACGTGGCACCTGCCCTATCATTCTGCTCACCTCGGAACCCAATGAAACACTACTAAAGAATGCACGCAATGCAGGCATTACAGAGATTTATCCAAAAAGTAATTTCACTTATTTGCGGGAAAGCCTGCGCTATTACATTGAAGGCGAAACCGATATAAACATTGAAGGTGGCCGCATCATTTATGTCGAAGACAGCCCATCGATCGCCCACGTAGTCATAAAATATTTAAGAAAAATAAACCTGGACGTCTCACACTTCACCAGTGCCGAGTCGGCACTAAAATCAATCCTTAGTGAGGATTACGACCTGGTCATCACCGATGTCATGCTCGACGGTTCCATGAGCGGTACTTCCCTGGTCAGAATGATACGCGCGCACAATTCATCCATTTCAGAAATTCCCATTCTTGCCATGACCGGGCACGATGACCCGCAAAGAAGAATTGAGTTATATCACGCGGGCATTAATGACTACGTCACCAAGCCACCTGTTGAAGAAGAACTTGCATCACGGGTTAATAACCTGATCACCAACAAACGATTGCTCGACCAGGTTCGCGAACAGCAAAAAACGCTGTATAAAATGGCGATGAATGATCAGCTTACCGGCTGTCACAACCGACACAGCCTTGCTGAGTACGCGCCCAAGTACATCCATGAGGCTGTCAAATACAGATCGCCCCTGTCCATGCTAATCCTTGATCTGGACTTTTTTAAACACATCAATGATGAGCACGGACACACAGTGGGTGACGAAGTGTTAAGTGCCATTGGCGAACGACTAATGGCAGCCTGCAAACAGGGCGGCTTTGTTGCTCGCATCGGCGGGGAAGAATTCGCCATTATCCTGCCCCATTATTCAACCAGTGCAGCAATAGGTAAGGCAGAAGAAATTCGCGCCATGATTGAAGCCTGTAAACCAGCAGGGCTCGTAGTAACCGCCAGCATCGGTGTTGCCAGCCTGTCAGAAAAACATCATGAAGACTTTGATCTTTTATACAAGGATGCCGATCATGCGGTTTACGAATCAAAAGAGGCCGGCAGAAACCGCGTTACCTTCTTCGATGACAAAACTATCGCCAGCGCAGTCTAAAGTAGCGCATTATTCAGCAACCACAACCCTGTTACGTCCCTGCTCCTTGGCCTTCATCAGGGCGTGGTCGGCACGTGTTAATAACTTCTCCGCAATCACATTACTATCACCAATACTGTCTTTCATCGGGACAAAACTGGCCAGGCCAATCGAAATATAAACTGTCAAAGGCGGCTGCCCATCAATCTCAATATTGCTGTCTGCAACGGCGCAACGAATACGTTCTGCCGTTTCAAGCGCAACCGAGCCAGAGATACCCGGCAAAATTACAACAAATTCCTCACCACCATAACGCGCTACCACATCACCCGCACGCACGGCGTTCATCATCACCGTCGCCACTTTCTGCAACACCTGGTCGCCTACATCATGGCCATAGCTGTCGTTTACGTTTTTAAAATGATCCACATCCAGGTACAGGCAGCTCAATGATGATGTCTCACGCAATGATCGACTAATTTCTATGTTCATCCATTTTTCCAGCTCACGCCGGTTGGCAAGCCCGGTCAGCGCATCGGTCAATCCCAGTCGCCGCAACTGCTCATAATTCAGGCAATTCTCAACACAGATTGTGGTAACCGCAGCAAGACGCTGCAAAAACTCGGTACCCGCATCGGATTGAAAACGTGATGAATCGTCACTGAAAAAAGCCAGGCAACCAATTAACTGTTCCCTGCGGATAAAAGGCAGCACCACGATACTACCCTGCTCATCTTCAATACCCTGAAACAACCACTGATGCTCTGCTGCCTGATAGTGGCTTAAAAATGATGAAGGCCCCAGTGATTTTAAAAATTCCATTTCAGACAGCTGATTAGTTATCAATATTCCAGAAGAATATTCACAACGTCCATTCACTGGGCATATAGCTGAAGAAATTTTGTTATCAACATCGAGCAAAACCAGAGACACCGCCGCCAGATCCAGTGATTGCTTGAATTCAGTTTGAAGATAATTGTCTATTTCAGTAAAATCCTGTGCCGATAACAGGGCCAGCTCGATGTCCTGAAACCGGTTATGAATTCGCTCATTACGCCTTGCTGCGTCAAGTTGTCGCGCAATCTGTTGCTTCAAACGTAATATTTCTGAATTCAAATCAGACTTTTGATCCGCTTCACTCATTAGCCGTCATTATCTCCATGAAAAAAATAGTCAATCTCACTCTCCCAGATACTTTCAAATCGTTTTTTACAGATACAAACCGGAATCATTCTTATATTACCCGGCCAGCGGGATTATAGTTTTAATACCATCCCCTTGGCTATAGGTTCTTATCGCTAACTATTTGTTACAATCACGCGCATGACTGAATACGCACTCATCCTGCTCAGCACCATACTGGTCAATAACTTCGTTCTGGTTAAGTTTCTCGGCCTGTGTCCGTTCATGGGCGTTTCCCGCAAACTGGAAACCGCTATAGGTATGGCGCTGGCAACCACATTCGTATTAACCCTGTCATCGGTCAGCAGCTATCTAGTCAACCAGTACATCCTGGCACCGCTGGGCATCGAGTTTATGCGCACCATTGTATTTATCCTGGTGATCGCCGTGGTCGTGCAATTTACCGAAATGGTGGTACACAAAACCAGCCCCCTGCTTTATAACGTGCTGGGCATTTTCCTGCCGCTGATTACGACCAACTGCGCGGTGCTGGGTGTGGCCCTGCTCAATGTGCAGGAACAGCACGGTTTTCTGCAATCACTGTTCTACGGTTTTGGTGCTGCGGTTGGCTTCTCCATGGTGTTAATTCTATTTGCCGCGATGCGCGAGAAAATTACCGCCGCCGATGTACCAGAGATTTTTCAGGGCAGCGCTATTGCACTGATCACTGCCGGCATTATGTCACTGGCCTTTATGGGCTTTGCCGGCCTGATCAAGGTTTGAGTCGAACAGCATGTTAACTGTCGTTATTGTTCTGCTCGCCATTATCGCCGCCATTTTTGGCCTTGTACTGGGCTATTCGGCGATACGCTTTAAAGTCGAAGGCAACCCTATCGTCGATCAGATCGACAGCCTGCTACCCCAAACCCAGTGCGGCCAGTGCACCTACCCCGGCTGCCGCCCTTATGCCGAAGCCATCGCCAACGGTGAAGCCGATATCAACCAGTGCCCTCCTGGCGGTGAAGCCACCATTATTGCGCTGGCCGACCTGCTGGACGTTGAATTTAAACCACTTAACGCGGAACACGGCGAAGCCAAACAAACCAAAACCATCGTCGTGATTGATGAACAAACCTGTATTGGCTGCACACTCTGCATTCAGGCCTGCCCAGTCGATGCGATTCTGGGCTCGGCCAAACACATGCATACCATTATTTCTTCAGAATGTACGGGCTGTGATCTATGCATTCCCCCGTGCCCGGTTGACTGCATTCATATTGTTCCCGTTGAACAAAATATGAATAACTGGAAATGGCCGGCACCCAGCGGAGGCCATGCCGCACCCAGGGCGACATAGGGAAACATGATGGAATCAACAACACTAAAACATTTTCACGGTGGCCTAAAGCTGAATTATCACAAGGAGCTGTCTAACCAGGGCCCCATTGCAAAATGCAAACCCCAGAGCCGCTACGTCATTCCCCTGCAACAGCATATCGGTGCAGCCGGTGAGGTCATTGTCAAACAGGGCCAGCGAGTCTTGAAAGGCCAGATGCTGGCCATTTCGGAAAAACTGGTCAGCGCACCGGTGCATGCCCCGGTCTCGGGAACCATCGTTGAAATAGGCAAACATGCCACGCCGCATCCTTCGGGTATGGAAGCCGATTGCATCATCATTGAAAATGACTTTCAGGACGAGTGGGTAGAAAAAAAACCCGTTGCCGATGATTACAACCAGATGAATTCTCACGACCTGCGCAACATTATTCGCAACGCGGGCATCGTTGGTCTCGGTGGCGCGGTTTTCCCGAGCGCCATCAAGCAGACAGAAGTTAATATCAACACCCTGATTCTGAATGGAATCGAGTGTGAACCCTATATCACCTGTGACGACCTGTTGATGCGGGAACGTGCCCGAGAGGTCATTCAGGGGGCGGACATTATTGCCCACATTATCAAGGCGCGGGAATGCATTATTACCATAGAAGACAACAAGCCCGAAGCCATTGCCGCCATGCAGGCCGCCATCGATGAAGACAGTACCGGCTTCTTCCGGCTGCAAATCGTACCGACGCTTTACCCCAGCGGCAGTGAGAAAATGCTCATCAAGATTGTCACCGGTAAAGAGATTCCCATGAATGGCCTGCCGGCAGATATCGGCGTGCTATGTCACAATGTCGGCACCGCCTACGCCATTCATAAAGCCATATATGAAGACGAACCCCTGATTTCACGCATTGTTACCGTCACCGGTAATGGCATCGAACAGGCACAAAACCTGGAAGTACCCATCGGCACTTCTATTGCAGACTGCATTGAACAGTGTGGCGGCTATAGCAGTGATGCCCACTGTTTAATCATCGGCGGTCCCATGATGGGCTACAGCCTGGACAATGATGCTGTGCCAGTAATAAAAGCCTGTAATTGCCTGCTGGTTACCAGCAGCGATGAGATCTATCCTGCAAATACCGAGGCGCACATGCCCTGCATCCGTTGCGGAAGATGTGTAGAAGCCTGTCCCGTTCAACTATTGCCACAACAACTTTACTGGTACGCCAGCTGCGGCAACCATGAACGTGTTTCCGAATACCATTTGTTCGACTGCATTGAATGCGGCTGTTGCACCTATGTCTGCCCCAGCCAGATACCGCTGGTGCAATATTATCGCAACGCCAAATCGGAAATATGGCAGCAGGCAGCCGACCGCAAGAAATCAGACGCCGCCCGTGTCCGCCATGAAGCACGCGAACATCGACTGGAACTGCAAAAACGTGAACGTGAAGAGAAGCTGCGCAAAAAACGTGAAATGCTGAACCAGAAAAAAGGCAAACCGGCTACCAGTGAAATTGATGAAAAGAAAGCCGCTATCGCCGAGGCACTGGCGCGGGTTAAAAAGAAAAAAGAAATCCAGGAGATTACGCCTAAAAACACGGACAATCTCAATGCTGCCCAGGAGCGTCAGATCAGGGAAGCTGATCAACGACGCAAATCCATAAAGAAGGAAAACAATGAATAAACTGATTGCCTTTTTGAACACCAATAACGCTGGAAACTAACCATGTTATTTCGCAAAGCCAGTTCTCCTTTTATTAGTGCACAGGCCAGCGTGCATTCAATCATGTACCAGGTGCTATACGCCCTGATTCCCGGAACCCTGGCGGCCATCTATTTCTTTGGCTGGGGCATTTTAATCAATCTATTAATTACCACAACGGTCTGCCTGCTCAGCGAAGCGATCATACTCAAACTCAGGGCACGCCCGGTCAGCGCTTCACTCAAAGACGGCAGCACCCTGATCACCGCCTGCCTGCTGGCACTGGCCCTGCCCCCTTTAGTACCCTGGTGGCTCACCATGATCGCCTCAATTTTTGCCATCGCGATTGCCAAGCAGCTCTATGGTGGCCTCGGCTTCAACCTGTTCAACCCGGCGATGGTGGGTTATATCGTGGTCATGATTTCATTCCCGGGGCAAATGACTTTCTGGACAGCGCCTCTGGGCATTAGCGATGGCTGGCTCAGCCTGGGTGATACATTCAGCATAATTTTCCATAGCGCCCTGCCCGATCAGTCCTCTATCGACAGCGTCACCATGGCCACGCCGATCGACGCAATCAAGACCCAGCTCAGCCTTGAGCACGATATTGCAAACACCCGCCAGCACAAAGTTTATGGTGCATTATTTGGCAACATCAGCGGCCGGGGCTGGGAATGGATTAACCTGCTGTTTCTACTCAGCGGCCTCTGGTTGATCAAACAGAAAGTCATCGACTGGCGCATTCCTGTTTCTTTTCTGGTTAGCCTGCTACTGATTTCCAATCTTTTTGCAGTGATTGATTACGCCAGCTACCCGTCTGCGCTGTTCCATCTGTTCAGTGGCGGCACCATGCTGTGTGCATTCTTTATCGCTACCGACCCCATTTCAGCCAGCACCACCCCCAGAGGCCGGTGGATTTTTGGTGCCGGCATTGCCGTATTGACCTACACCATCAGAACCTGGGGTGGTTATCCCGATGGTATCGCCTTTGCTGTGGTACTGATGAACATGACGGTGCCCCTGCTCGACTATTACACCCAGCCAAAAATCTATGGCAACAGGAAAGTCGATTAATGAATATTCATAAACAGGTCATCACCACAGCACTATTGCTGATGATATTCGCCACTATTGGCGCGGCGCTGGTGGGCCTGACCTACGACAATACCTATGAAACCATTAAATATAATGAGCAACAGGCCCTGCTGAGACAGCTCAACAATATTTTACCTGCCAGCAGCTATGATAATGACCTGCTCACGGACACCATTGAACTGGCCGCCGACCCTGATCTGGGTACAACCGAGCCATCCACCGCCTACCGGGCAAGAAAACAGGACAATAATGTTGCCGTGGTTTTCTCGGCCATTGCGCCCAACGGTTACAACGGCTCAATTCACCTGCTGGTCGGTGTTTATAGCGATGGTGCCCTGGCTGG
>JAPHSZ010000232.1 GCA_026196545.1 Gammaproteobacteria bacterium | reverse complement strand
CCGATGGCTTTTTTGAGCGCCACCACACCCACGATTACCAGAATTACATCGACAGCCATTCAAAGAGCCGTCAGCAGTCGTTTGTCGGTGAGGTTTTGTCTTACGATGCTGCTTCCGGTATCGCCGAGATCGACGTGAAAAATAAATTCAGCGTTGGCGACAAACTGGAGCTGGTCACCCCTGAGGGCAATTGCGATATCGTGGTTGATAATATGCAGGATCAGTATGGCAAACAGATGGAGTCGGCGCTGGGTAGCGGTTACTTTGTGAAGATGCAGCTCCCCGCAGGCACCACCGAAAAGAGCCTGTTGGCCAGATATATCTAAAATATTTAGACAGAGTCTAAAATTTATTATATAATATATAGCTAATTTAATATAATTGACTGGAGAATGACATGGCAGTATTAGTAGGACGTGAAGCACCCGATTTTACCGCAGCAGCTGTTTTGGGCAGTGGTGAAATCATTGAAGATTTTAACTTCAAGAAAACCACTGATGGCAAATACGCCGTTATTTTCTTTTACCCACTGGATTTCACTTTTGTATGTCCTTCAGAGTTGATCGCTTTTGATCACCGCCTGGAAGAGTTCACCAAACGTGGCGTTGAAGTGATTGGCGTATCCATTGATTCGCACTTTGCCCATAACGCATGGCGTAACACGGCTATCAATGATGGCGGTATCGGTCCGGTTAAATACTCACTGGTGGCTGATATGACCCACGAAATCTGTAAAGCCTATGATGTTGAAACACCCGATGGTGCAGTAGCTTTCCGTGGTTCATTCCTCATCGACAAAGAAGGCATGGTTCGTCACCAGGTTGTCAATGATCTGCCTCTGGGTCGTAACGTAGATGAAATGCTGCGCATGATCGATGCGCTACAGTTCCACGAAGAGCACGGTGAAGTATGTCCTGCCGGCTGGAATCAGGGTGACAAGGGAATGGATGCAACACCGGATGGTGTCGCCGCTTATCTGTCATCAGAGGCTGACAAACTGTAATCTGGTTGTTATATTGCTGATTGTTGAAAAAGCCCGCTTACGCGGGCTTTTTTGTGCCTGCTTTTTGATCTGGATAATTTTTTCGGGCGCAAATTCAGGTACACTCAGGCCATTAAAGGAGTATGCCTATGCCGTTATCTGAAACCGTTCTCGTTATTATGGCCCTGCTGGCAACCGGCATTGTTGCCTCGGGTGTATTTCGCAAGTTGCCCATTCCTTACACCGTTATTCTTATCGTTATTGGTATCGTGCTGGCTCGGCTGTCCGAGGTCTGGCACCCGTTGGGGCCCTTACAGCATTTTCATCTAACGCCGGACCTGGTGTTGTTTATTTTCCTGCCGGCGCTGATTTTTGAATCCGGCCTGAATTTGAATGCCAGACAACTGGTTAAGGATATTGCACCGGTGCTGACGCTGGCGGTGCCTGCTTTGTTGATTTCGACAGGTTTAGTTGGTGCAGGTTTATGGTTGGTGTTACCGATTGATTTGATGGTAGCGTTGTTGTTTGGCGCACTGATTTCAGCGACCGACCCGGTTGCGGTGATCGCGCTGTTCAAGGAGCTGGGCACGCCCGAGCGTCTGACCGTAATGGTCGAAGGCGAGTCCCTGCTCAATGATGCGACGGCGATTGTAGTGGTGAGTATTTTACTGGGGCTGTACGCCGCCTCACCGACGAGTGGCCTGGATGTTGCGGGTACCGCCGTCGGCCAGTTTCTGGTGGTGTTCTTTGGTGGTGCGCTGGTTGGCGCCGTGTTTGGTTTTGTCATCAGCTGGATGATGACGCGCTTTGCGCATGAGTCCAGTGCCGTGCTTATTTTGTCGCTGGTGCTGGCCTACGTTTCGTTTGTGGTGGCCGAGCACGACCTGCACGTATCGGGCGTGATGGCGGTGGTGGCCTGCGCGATTGTCTTTGGTATTTTTGGCATGCCGAGGTTGCCGCGCGAATCGGTCGAGCTAATGCACGAGACCTGGGAATTTATCGCCCACATCTGCAACACTCTGCTGTTTCTGTTCGTCGGCATGCTGGTTGATTTTAGTAGCCTGGTGGGCGATTTCTGGTACATCCTGCTGGCGGTTGCACTGGTGCAGGCGAGTCGTGCCGCACTGGTTTACAGTTCGGTGCCGTTGATAGAAAAAATCTTCAAACTGCCGCACGTCACCCTGGGTGAGCGCCACATTATGTTCTGGGGTGGCCTCAAAGGCGGGCTGGCGATTGCGATTGTGCTGTCGTTGCCGGTTGATCTGCCGGGGCGTGAACTGCTGATTCACCTGACCCTGGGTGTGGTGCTGTTTACCATGCTGGTGAATGCGCCCACCATTCGGCCACTGATCCGCTCACTGGGTATCGACAGGTTGAGCGCGGATGAACTTGCTGAACTCAAGCGCGGCATTATTGGTGCAAAATATGAAGTCGACCATATTCTGGAACGGTTTACTGTCTCTGGCCTGTTGAGCAAGGCTGGGCACCACGCGGTCAAGGATGAAACCAATGGTATTCTGAACGAATGGATGCCGGAGGTGATCGGTGATGATGAATTCCGGCACCAGCGTTTGAATGCGCTCAATGCCGAGTTGCAGGAGATGGATGACCTGTTTAAGGCGGGTGTGCTCAATCAATATTCCTATCTGGATTTACGCAGTGAGATCATGCGTAAGTATGACCACATCGTCACCGAGCACCGGGCAGGTAAAATTGTACGATCGAGGCGGCGCGATAATATTTTTGTACGTTTTGAGGATGCGCTGGTAAGACGCCTGCGTGAAAAAGACTGGGCAGCGGGTTTTTTATCCCACTATCAGAACCGCCGTTTATCGAACCACCTGATGCGCGACATTGCCCGCATTCTGATGGCAGAGGCCGCACTAAAAAATCTATATGAAGATGAAAGTGTGAGTGCTGAGCATCGAGAAAAGATTGAGTCCATTTATGCAAGGCAGATCTCGTTCTTTCGTGAGCATATATCAGATATCCGTAATTCCTTCCCTGAATTTTTCGAGCGCTTTGAAGCACACCTGTGTTCCCGGTCAGCACTGGTTGCAGCCCTGCACGATATAGAAGAAATGCATCATCGTGGCAGTATCACCACCAAGGTTTATGTTTATCTTGAAGAACGCATGAATCATGCGCTCGATGAAATCAGGCCGATTACTGAGCCGGTGCAGAGTTTAAAGCCAAAAGACCTGATTGAGCTGGTCTCCCTGTTTTCAGGTTTGCCGGTAGAAGCGCTGGATAAAATTGCACAGCGTGCAACCGCGGTAAATTATCTGGAAGGTGATACCATCATCGGTACCGGTGAGCACGGTGATGCACTGTACGTGATTGCCCGTGGCCGGGTTGAAGCTTTGCTGCTCCATGATGGTGAGGAAACAAAACTCGGTGAGCTGGGTGCCGGTGACTTTTTTGGTGAGATGGCGCTGCTAGGCGACAGTGTGCGCAAGGCAGATATTCGAGCCATTGGTTCGTGTTCATTGTTACGCATTAACAGCAAGGATGTGATGGATGTTGCGAGCCAGCACCCGGAGGTTTCTGAGCGGCTGGAGAAAGCCAAGGCGGAGCGGTCGGTTTGAGCACCATATCTCGGTGCTAACCGTCATTCCCGCCTACGCGGGAATGACGATCTTTTCTATTTACATGACTATTTTATTAATATTCCATCAGAGATACCAAAAGACTTACCCCTTATACTCGGCCCAGTCATTCTCTACCGACTGTGTCTCTGCATCGATTTCAGGTTTTAGTTTGAATGCCCTGGTTAACATGAACCATATCAATGAGAGGGTTCCAACGACAAACACCAGGCCGCCGATTGAGCGGAAGTAGGTCAGGGTCTGGAATACGGTTCCGGTCACGGTTTCCTGTGCCCTTGCCAGCCAGAAACCGTCTTCCAGTACGATGAACAGCTGGTACAGGCCGACCGGGAACAGGTCGAGGAACATCATTAATCCAACACCGATGTTCAGTGACCAGAAGGCGACTTTTATAATTCTCGGGTTCCAGCTTTCGCTGTGGAATAAATGCTGGCAGCAGAACAGTACACCGGCCAGTGCGACATTGCCTTTAACGCCAAACATCGCAGCGTGGGCGTGGTTGCCGGTTAAATAGGTGGCGTGTTCAAAGTAGTTAACAATCGGCAGGTTGATCAGTGAACCCAGCACGCCGGCACCGAAGATGTTCCAGAAATTCACCGCCAGTATGAACAGCCAGACGCCGTCCATGATGAAGGTTTGTTGATTGTTGGCGTGATTGATGTAGGCGCCTTTGCCTTCCTTTTTCATTTGCCAGGCATCCAGGGTTAATAGCAACAGTGGCAAAATCTGCAAGGTTGAAAATACGCTGCCCAGTGCAATCACGCTGGTGGGTTTGGCGATCCAGTAGAAGTTATGGGCGACACCGATGGTGGCGGTTATTAAAAACAATATGACGGCGAGGTAAATCACTTTTTCTGCCATGGCGCGGGTGACCAGCCCCATTTGAACCAGGATGAAACCGACAATGACGGTGGTGAATACTTCGAAGGTCACTTCCACCCACATGTGAACCACCATCCAGCGCCAGAAATCAGCCACCGCCCAGTTGGAATCAATCGTCGCGAACAGTCCGAAGAACAGGAAGAGCACCATGATGCCGCTGCCCCATAGTAGCCAGGCGGGCACAGACCAGAAAGTCTTTCTGGTGATCCACGGTTTGATGCCGCGATAGATAATGAAAATCCACAAAGAAAAACCGCCGAGCAATAGCATCTGGAAAAATCGACCCAGTTCCATGAACTCCCAGCCCTGGCTACCAAACCAGTAGGCGGCGGCGCCTGTCAGCATACCTGACTGGCCCATATAGATGCCAAAGACACCGCCGAAGCCGACGATAACGCAGATAACAAATAACAGGTTGATCAGCAGCTCCTGATATTTGGGCACGTCTGCGAGTCGCGGTAAAAAGAAAATGGTATAGCCAACCCAGCACATGAAGAACCAGAATATCTGCAGCAGGGTGTGGTAGCTTCTGAGTATATTAAAGGGAAGTACGCCGGCGATTTTGTGTGCAAATGGAGAGGCAAAATCCATCGCACCCAGTATGCCCGCCAGTACCTGAACACCGAATAAAACTATAGCTAATGCGAAGAATTTATAGGTGGCGCGTTGTGTTGGTCGAACGTAACCCTTTTCAAGATCAGGCGTGGTTAATAACTGCTTGCCCGGCGTTATGCTGAACGGAGAAGATGGCATGGTTCTCATCTGGCCGTAAATATAAAGCACGGTCATGATGCCGATCAGTAAAATAAAAATTGAAATAAAACTCCACATCATCAGTGACGTTGGTGGTGTGTTACCTGCGGCAGGGTCGTACGGCCAGTTAGAAGTGTAACTATAATGATTGTCGGGCCGGTCGGCAGCCGATACCCAGCTGCCCCAGTAGAAAAATGCAGCCAGTTCTTTTAACTGTTGTGGATCATCAATGTAATTAATCGGATGAAAAGCCTCCGGAAAACTTTCATCGGTAAACATTCTTGTGTAATATGAATTTAAAAATTCAATGCCATAAATCTGAGCATCGTTAATAACTGCTACATTGCTTGCTTCATCAAAAGTGTTGTTGTGCAATTCATTTTTAATCTGTAATTCAATTGCACCCTGATCATACTCGGGAATATTAAATTGCCATAGTTTAAGTCGATCGTGTTGTGTTACCGAACCCTGCTTAATCTGTTCTGCATAATAAGCCTTCATCGCAACGGTCATGGCGTGCAGTGATTCAGCGGTAAAATCCGGGCCACGTTCCGCACCGTCACCCCAGAACGAACCATAGTTCATCAGGCCCCTGAGATGGAAGGTTTCCTGACCCGCCATAATCTCTTTAGCAGAAACAATCATTTCACCGTTAGCCGATTTAAAATCTGGAACAGGTGGCGCCCCTGAATAAGTGGCCTCGCCCATAAAAACTAGACCAGCGATGGAGATAATCGACACAATCCAGAAATGCATGAACCAGTATTTTTTATTTAGAAGCAGGGCGGATATACTATTTTTAAATTCGTTCATATGCGTTTACAGAAATTAGAATCTGTATAAAGTTGTTTTTATTTTTTTACGCGCGGGAGTTTACTGCTAATTTTATAAATCTGCACAATTATTGTTGTTTTTGTATTGGGTCTAATTGTTGTTTTGGTTAGTGTTTTAAAGAGAGTTAAGGTTAAAAACAAGAAAGCAAAACTTACATTGATGTATAAAAAAATCGTTAACGCGATTGATGCGGTTCGCAAGCTCACTACATCCTACGCTGCTATCGGTTGATTCCTAGAATTTATTTAGAGGGTTGACTGGTGGGTGTCCCAGAAAACCGGGACAGAGCACAGTTGTTGCTAATATTAGTGGATACTGTGCTTTGCCCCGGTTTTTATTGCTACTCAGAACAGCATGCGCCTACAATTTTTTTGTTTATGTGCAGCCTTTCAAGTCGTACTCTTTTGTTACCATCTTCATCTGTTACAGTTATCGAGATATCGACTTTACCATTTATAATCTCCGTGCAGGGTATGCAAATATGATCATCCCAAGTAACAGGTCCATCTTCTGACATTTCATTTGGTGTTTTATCATTGCTATCTACATCCCCGTCATTGTCTGAGTCATAAATTTTTTCTCCGGTATCAGCATCGACCCAATGATCAAAAATCCATTCCCCTAAGGTTGCGCTAGCCTGATTATTGTTAAATGTCTCAATCTTTACATTTTCCACACCAGTATTATTTTCAATAGGAATGCCTGATGCATCGTTTACTACTATTGTTATTGGTAATTTAATCTTAGGGACGCCCCCGTTAGATTTGCCACAGCTTTCAGCAATACCAGTAGAGAACTTCAATTTTGGTGCTGTACCATCATCAAATAAAAACCACCAACCACCGAATTCCTTAACCCATTCTCTTCCCCATGGATCCACTTTCTTCCATTCGCCTCCATAATTGGTATGGGGTTTAAATAATTGCACGAAAGCCCAAACGTGGATTCCCGCCTGCGTGGGAATAACGGGAGGATGATATATTTATTGCTTTATCTTAATAATTAATATATAAGTTAATTATTAATAAATGCATTAATATATAGGTTAACCATGAACTCCCGATTCTTCTCAAGACTCGAACACTGGGTAAAAGCCAATCGTCTTGCCTGGTCTGAAATAATCCAGCAAAAATCCTGGCTGCGTGGCCTGCGTCAGGCTCAGGGCCTGAAAGGGGTTGAGATGGCCCGGCGCATGGCGGTCAGCCCGGCTCGTATCTCGATGCTGGAAGGTGATGAAGCACGCGGTGCGGTGACCCTGAAAATGATGCAAAAGGCCGCGCAGGCGCTGGACTGTGAATTTGTCTATGCGGTGATCCCCAAAAAGGCGTTAAAGGATAATGCCGGTCAGCCATCGGAAAAGCCACGCTTGCGTGTTCATCAGAAATAATGATTAACCGTGGCCTTGTCACTTAATTTTGCATTCTGAAACCATGTATAATTGCCGGCTAATATACTGGTTACTTTCTTATTAGCACCAGTTTTCCAGTTCAGGATATAGATGGTGTATCAATCGCTAAAAACACGTTTAAAGCAGATTGTTGATTCGGGGCAGGCGGCCTGTCTGTCTGAATCGTTGATTGGCCTTGAGAAAGAAAGCCTGCGGGTGGCCGAGAGTGGCTCGATTTCACAGACGCCGCATCCTGCTGCGCTGGGTTCGGCGCTGACCAACTCGGCGATCACCACGGATTTTTCTGAAGCACTGCTCGAGCTGATTACCCCCCCATGTAGTTCGGTTAAGCAGGCTCTGTCCTATCTGGATGATATTCAGCGGTTCGTTTATTCGAAACTGGATAATGAAACCCTCTGGGCAACCAGTATGCCCTGTGTAGTGCGCGGTGGTGGCAGCATCCCGATTGCGCAGTACGGTGACTCAAATATCGGCACCATGAAAACGGTTTATCGCCGTGGTCTGGGTTATCGTTATGGCCGTAGTATGCAGGTGATTGCAGGTGTGCATTTCAATTATTCGGTTTCTGAATCGTTCTGGGATTTGTATAAAAAATTGCAGGGTGATACTGGCGATAGCCAGGATTTTATTTCTGAGCAGTACATGGGGCTGGTGCGCAACATGCTCCGCTTTGGCTGGATGATTCCATACTTATTTGGTGCTTCACCTGCGGTGTGTAAATCATTTCTGCACGAAAAGCCAACCATGCTTTCTGAATTTAATGAATTTACCCTGTATGAACCCTATGCAACTTCATTGCGCATGGGTGATATTGGTTATACCAATAGTCAGGAAGATATGGCGGGCATTAAGGCAGATTACAGCTCAATCGATGCTTATATCAAAAGCCTGCAGTGTGCGATTGAGAAGCCCTATGCGGCTTATGATGAAATTGGGGTCAAGGTCGATGGTGAATATCGGCAATTGAATGCAAATATTCTGCAGATTGAAAACGAATATTACAGCACGATTCGTCCCAAACAGATTGCGCTAAAAGATGAGAAGCCGACTACTGCTTTGCGCAAGCGCGGTGTTTCATACGTTGAAATTCGTTCGATCGATGTTAATGCTTTTGACCCGCTGGGTGTCAATGATGAACAGCTTTATTTTCTTGAAACGTTTGTGCTGTTTTGTCTGTTGCAGGAAAGCCCGGTATTGAACCCGATGGAAATGACTGAAGTCGATATGAATTTGGTGCAGGTGGCGCACTATGGTCGCCAGCCAGGCTTAAAACTAAACCGGCATGATCAGTCTGTGGCATTAAAAGACTGGGCACTGGAACTATGTGGTGCGATGCAGGAAGTAGCTGATTTGCTGGATGAAGTGAACCAGTGTGATTGTTATTCGAAGAGCCTGGCTGCACAAATAGAATGTGTTAATGATCCTTCAAAAACGCCATCGGCCAGAATGCTGGAAGAAATGCGTGAACACGAAGAAGGTTTTTTTCATTTTGCGCAACGTAAATCTTTAAAGTACCTGGATTACTTTAAGTCGCGGGAACTTTCGCCTGAGCGGCGGCAGTTTTTTGAATCATTGACTCAGGAATCATTGCTTCAACAGCAGGAAATAGAGCTTTCTGATAGCTTGAGCTTTGATGAATATTTGCAGCAGTATTTTTCAAATCGTTAACGGTGGAAAAGATAATGAAGTGGATAGATAAAATACCCTTAACGACCTTGCTGGTCGCCGCTGTCTTGCTGGCGGTGTTACCGTTGCACTCGACACCGCATCTAATTGAAAAACTGGATATGCTTGCGGATGGTACACTGAGACGGCCCATCGATATATTTGATCTGTTTATGCACGGCACGCCCAGTGTGCTGCTGATTGTTCGCCTGGTCAGGCAGTTTGTGCTGGATAAAAAATAGCTTTGTTATTTACCGCCACCGGCACAGGGTGGTGATTCGGGGGTGCCACCTTTCTTGAACCACTCGTCCATGGTCATGGTGTGCAGGGCCAGGGCATGGATATCTTTGAGTTCTTGTTCAAGCGCCTTATTGACCATACGATGCCTGGCGATCAGCATTTTGTCCTTAAAATCATCGCTAACAATAATAACCTTAAAATGTGATTCAGTGTCCGGGCCACTGTGCATGTGGCTTTCATTGATGACTTCCAGGTGCTCGGGTGAGAATGCCTGATTTAATTTTTCTGTAATGGTGTCTTGTTTGTTCATGCGAAATTAAAACTTGGAGAAGGATTTTATGGCTACAGTGTGCAGAAATGGTAGCGCCTAGTCTTCTAATACTTTGGTCGGATCAATGCCATAGGCACCGGATTGAAGGCCGCTGATGATTGACAGTTCAAGGCCACTGGCATCAGTAGTGTCAACAGTCAGGTCAACAATTTTACTGACCTCATAGGGTTTTTTATTTTCATCTAACAGCATCATGATTTTTGGTTTGAGTCGCTGTACGCGATTCTGCGCCATGATCATGCCGACTTCACCGGATGACATTTCGACCAGTGAGCCGGTGGGGTAAACACCAAGGCATTGCAGGAACTGCTCGACCAGCTCATCCTGAAAATATTTGTTACGCCAGTTGTAAATTGTTTGCAGTGCCTTATGCGGTGCAATGGAGGCGCGGTATGAGCTGTTGCCGGTCATTGCCGTGTAACAGTCGATAATTGCGGCAATGCGGCCGTAAACCGGTACTTCTTTTCCTTTTAAGCCGCTAGGGTAGCCGCTGCCATCGTAACGTTCATGATGGGTCAGGACCACATTGATGATGGTCTCGTTTATACCGGGGGTGTTTCTGAGCAGGTTGACGCCATAATGAACATGATTTTTCATTTCCTCAAATTCATCAACGGTTAAGGTGCCCGTTTTGTTGATAATATCATCGGACACTTTGACCTTGCCCACGTCCATGAGTAACAGGCCCATGGCAAGGTTTCTCAGGTCTTCCTTGAAAAGCCCCAGATGACGGCCAAAAGCGATAGCGAGGGCGCAGTTGTCCAGCGAATGAGAATAGGTGTAGGCATCTTTTTTCTGCATTTCCGACACCCACAACAGGGCATCAGAATTGCGGATGACACTTTCGAGAATAGGCTGTACGGCCTGACGAACTGCGGTGACATCAAGATTGTCACCGGCCTTCAGGTTGTCCATCAACATGGCGACCTTGTCTGAGGCTGTTTCCAGTGCTGTTTCAGCGGCGGGAAGTTCATGAAAAGCGGATTGCTTCTCTTCGTATTCAACTTTCTTTTTGCCGCCTTCGAGAAAGTCCTCGACATACTTGCTGCTGGGCAGTGTCGGTTTCTCATCCATATAGGATGTGGCTTCTTCACCTTTCTCGGTGTCGATAAAAACGTATTTGCAGTGCTGTTGCAGGGCCTGAATGTCGGCTTCTTTTTCGATGATAAAGCCCTGCAACAGGAAGGGGGTGTCAAGCCATGGACGATCCAGATTGGCTACATGCATACCAATTGTCAGGTCAAATGTGCTGACTTTGCGTTCCATAAACGGGGCTCATATCGTGATTACTGTTTGGTTAATTTATTATTGTTTTTATGTAAAACAGAATTATAGCTGTAACACTTATAAAAATACCATTAGCTGGAGTATAGCCATTATATTTGATTTAGCGGCCAAAATTGGCTGTGTAAAAGCGGATAAATTGCTTAAATATCATAAATGATGGATTTCCCAGCTATTGTCGATCAATGTTTCCAGTGGCTGAAAATCAGCCTTGTACTTCATTTTCTGGCAATTTTTGATCCAGTAGCCCATGTATAAATGTTCATGCTGCATTTCCCGGGTCTGCTGGATTTGTTGCAGGATGCAGAAATTGCCAAGGCCGCGCCGGGTCTCGTCAGGGTCAAAAAATGTATAGACTGCCGATAGCCCGGAATGGGTGACATCGGTGACTGCTACAGCCAGCAGGCGTTGCTCTTTACGCACCTCTATGAAATACGTATTGCTCCATTCGCTGTATAAAAACTGTTTAAAATCATCGGGATGGGGATTTGCCATGCCGCCATCAGCGTGTCGCAAATTGAGGTATTTCTGGTAAAGCTCAAAATATTCGTCGCTAAAACCGGCTTTAACCATGTTCAGTTTTAAGTCCTGATTTTTTTTCAGGCAGCGCTGCTGGCTCTTTCGCGGCCGGAATTGCCTGACCGGAATTCGGCAGGGCTGGCATTCCTCACAGCCGTTGCAATGTGGTCGATAAACGTGGCCACCACTACGTCGATAACCCAGTTTGATGAGGTAGCTGTACAGGGACATGTCCATGGCTATCTCCGGGTCGGGCACAATATTGCTGGCCATGCGATCGGGTAGATAGCTGCACGCATGCTCGGTAGTCCGGTAAAGTTGGATGTGTTCTGAACTCATGGCTTAATGATAGCATCTGGGCCATAAAATCAATGTCTTGAAGCCATAACAATGGGTGGAAGTGCTATAATTCGCGGTTTTTATTCAGCCAGATATTTGTCCCATGACCAGAGAACAACGCATTGCCTCACTCAAAGAAAGGTTAAAAACTCAAATTTTGTTACTGGATGGAGCTACCGGTACCATGATTCAGCGGCACAAGCTGGGAGAGGAAGACTATCGAGGTGAGCGTTTTGCCGACTGGCCATCTGACCTCAAGGGCAATAACGACCTGCTGGTGCTGACCCAGCCCGAGATTATCAGCGGCATTCATCAGGCTTATCTGGAAGCCGGCGCGGATATCATCGAAACCGATACCTTTGGTGCCAATGCGACCACGCTGAAGGCTTATGGTATGGAGGCATTGAGCTACGAGATGAACGTTGCCGGCGCCAGGCTGGCTCGTGAGGCGGCCGATGCGATTGCCACCGAGGACCAGCCACGTTATGTCGCCGGTGTGCTTGGCCCGACCGACAAGACCGCAACCATTTCGCCGGATGTGAATGACCCGTCGGCACGTAACATTACCTTTGAACAGCTGGTGGTCGATTATTCCGAAGCCACCCGTGGTCTGATCGAAGGTGGTGCCGACATCATTTTGATTGAAACCATTTTTGATACCCTGAATGCCAAGGCGGCGATCTACGCGGTGAAACAGGTGTTTGAACAGGATGGTATCGAACTGCCGATCATGATCTCCGGCACCATTACCGACCAGTCTGGGCGCACCCTCACCGGTCAGGTCACCGAGGCATTTTATAACTCCCTGCGCCACGCCGAGCCGATTTCGATTGGCCTGAACTGTGCGCTCGGTGCCGAAGAACTACGCCAGTATATCGATGAATTATCGCGCGTAGCTGACTGTTATGTCAGCGCCCACCCCAATGCCGGCCTGCCGAATCCGTTGGCCGAAACCGGTTACGATGACACGCCGGAGAATATGGCGGGTCAGATTAAAGAGTGGGCGGAAAGCGGTTTCCTCAATATCATCGGTGGCTGCTGTGGCACCTCACCCGATTTCATCAGGGCTATCGGTGAGACCGTGAAAGACATCACACCGCGCCAGATTCCGGATATTCCGGTCGAGTGCCGCCTCTCCGGCCTGGAGCCCTGCAATATCGGTGCAGACTCGCTGTTCGTCAATGTCGGTGAGCGCAACAACGTCACCGGCTCGGCGATGTTCAAGCGCCTGATCCTGGAAGAGAAATACGAAGAGGCGCTGTCGGTTGCCCTGCAGCAGGTGGAGAACGGCGCCCAGATCATCGACATCAACATGGATGAGGGCATGCTCGATTCCAAAGCAGCGATGGTCAAGTTCCTCAACCTGATTGCTTCGGAACCGGATATTTCACGCGTGCCGATCATGATTGACTCCTCGAAGTGGGACATCATCGAAGCCGGCCTGCAATGTGTGCAGGGCAAGGCCGTGGTGAACTCGATCTCGCTGAAAGAGGGTGAAGCAAACTTTATCGAGCAGGCGAAAAAAGTTCGTCGTTATGGTGCGGCGGTGATCGTCATGGCCTTTGATGAAGACGGCCAGGCCGATACCTATGAGCGTAAGGTTGAAATCTGCACCCGCTCCTACAGGGTGCTGACCGAAGTCGTAGGCTTCCCGCCGGAAGACATTATTTTTGACCCGAACATTTTTGCCGTCGCCACCGGTATCGACGAGCACAATAATTACGCGGTCGATTTCATCGAGGCGACACGTACCATTAAACAGACCCTGCCATACGCAATGGTCTCCGGTGGTGTTTCCAATGTGTCGTTCTCGTTCCGCGGCAATAACATGGTACGCGAGGCAATCCATTCAGTGTTCCTGTATCACGCGATCAAGGCGGGCATGGACATGGGTATCGTTAACGCCGGCCAACTGGCGATTTATGATGACCTGCCCGAAGAGCTGCGTAACGCGGTTGAAGATGTTATCCAGAATAAAGACCCGGAGGCGACCGAGCGCCTGCTGGAGATTGCGCCAAATTATGTTGGTGATGGGGCAGCCGTCGCCAGCAAACAGGATAAGGCCTGGCGCGAACTGCCGGTGAAAGAGCGGTTGACGCACGCACTGGTTAAAGGCATCACCGAGTTTATCGAGGCCGATACCGAAGAGGCCCGCCAGCAGGCCGAGGCGCCGATACATGTAATCGAAGGCCCGTTAATGGATGGCATGAACGTGGTTGGTGACCTTTTCGGCGAAGGCAAGATGTTCCTGCCGCAGGTAGTGAAATCAGCGCGCGTGATGAAACAGGCGGTGGCCTATCTGCTGCCCTATATCGAAGCCGAGAAAAATGGCGACGTCAGCAGTAACGGCAAAATCCTGATGGCGACGGTGAAGGGCGATGTCCATGACATCGGTAAGAATATCGTTGGCGTGGTGTTGCAGTGTAACAATTATGAGGTCATCGATATCGGCGTTATGGTGCCGGCCGAAACCATTCTTGCTAAAGCGAAAGAGCACAATGTTGATGTTATCGGCCTGTCTGGTCTGATCACGCCGTCGCTCGACGAGATGGT
>JAPHSZ010000161.1 GCA_026196545.1 Gammaproteobacteria bacterium | reverse complement strand
GCCAGAAGATCAAGGTCGCACAGGGTGGTTGGCACGGACTGGGCAACTCACGCTTCAAAAGCTCGACCAACCAGACACCGCGTAAATGCACACCGGGCACGCCCGGCGAACGCCGCCAGCTGCGCCTTGAGCTGAAAGTACTGGCGGATGTCGGCCTGCTGGGCCTGCCCAATGCAGGTAAATCGACATTCATCCGCGCCGTCTCCGCCGCCAAGCCGAAAGTCGCAAACTACCCGTTCACCACGCTCTACCCGAATTTAGGCGTGGTCCGTGTCGGTAATTACCAGAGCTTTGTGATCGCTGATATTCCAGGGCTGATCGAAGGCGCTTCTGCTGGGGCCGGCCTTGGCATCCAGTTCCTCAAGCACCTGTCGCGCACCCAGCTGTTGCTGCATATCATCGATATCGCACCTTTTGACGGCAGCGATCCGGTTGAATCGGCAAAAACAATCCTGAAAGAGCTGGAGAAATACAGTGAGGAACTCGCCGGCCGCGAACGCTGGCTGGTGCTGAACAAAACCGACCTGCTACCGGAAGATGAGTTAAAGCAGAAGACACAGGAAATCATCGACGCGCTAGACTGGAAAGGCCCGGTCTATACCATGTCGGCATTGAGCAAAGCCGGTACACAGGATATTGTGTACGATATTATGAAACATCTGGAAAACAAAGATGACTGACAGAGAAAAACTTGGCAAATCAAAACGCTGGGTTATTAAAATTGGCAGCTCGCTGATTACCAACGAAGGCCAGGGGCTGGACACCAAAGCCATGCAGGCCTGGGCAGAGCAGATCGCTGAGCTGCGCAACCAGGGCAAGGAAATCATCATGGTGTCCTCTGGCGCCGTTGCCGAAGGTATGGCGCGCATGGGCTGGACAAAACGCCCTCACGAACTGCACAAACTACAGGCGGCAGCGGCACTCGGCCAGATGGGGCTAGTGCAGCAATTCGAATCCTGCTTCAAGAAACACGATATTCATACCGCGCAGGTTTTACTGACCCACGAAGACCTGTCGGATCGCCAGCGCTATTTGAATGCCCGCAGCACCCTGCGCACGCTGTTATCGCTGGGCGCGATTCCGATCATCAATGAGAACGACACCGTGGCGACCGACGAGATCCGCTTTGGTGACAACGACACGCTGGCCGCGCTGGTGGCAAACCTGGTTGAGGCTGACGCGGTGATCATCCTCACCGACCAGCAGGGTGTTTTTGATAAAGACCCACGAAATAATAAAGATGCTGAACTGATTTCCAGCTCACATGCTTCCGACCCAAAATTGCTGGAAGTCGCCGGTGATGGCGGCAGCCTTGGTTGTGGCGGCATGCGCACCAAAATCACTGCTGCGCGACGTGCGGCCAGATCAGGTGCAGCAACGCTGATCGCCTCAGGTGCAGAAAAAGAGGTACTGCTTAGAGTCGCACGCAATGAAACACTGGGCACGTTATTGACCCCCGATAGCGACCCTATCGCAACCCGCAAACAGTGGCTAGCCAATCAGTTGACTGTGCGAGGCAGCCTGCAACTTGATGCCGGCGCCTGTCGCGCTATCCAGAAAAGCAGCCTGCTGGCTGTCGGCGTCACCAGTGTCTCCGGCACATTCCAGCGCGGGGATGTGGTCAGCTGCCTGGATATCGATGGTAAAGAAGTGGCACGCGGACTGGTCAACTATCAGGCATCAGAAGTTGAGTTAATTAAAGGCAAAGCCAGCAGCGAAATTGAAAACCTGCTGGGTTACATTGATGAACCTGAACTGATTCATCGGGATAACCTGGTACTACTTTAATATAGCCAATAAAAAAGCCGGCATAAACCGGCTTATTTATTGCTAATGTAAGCGAGATCTTACATTGCGCGAATGTTGTTATTCATTCTGCTCTTGTGGCGAGCTGCCTTGTTCATGTGAATCAGGCCTTTGCCAGCCATACGATCAATAACTGGACATGCTTCTTTGTAAGCTGATTCTGCAGCGGCCTTATCACCAGCCTCAACTGCGTAATAAACTTTCTTGATGCAAGTACGCATCATTGAGCGATCACCCACGTTACGAGTACGACGAACTACGGCCTGACGAGCGCGTTTTTTTGCTGATGCTGAATTTGCCACGGATAAAAACCTGTCTATCTAAAAAAGAGCGCGTAAAATGCCAGTTTCAGCCGGTTTTGTCAACTAAAATTCGATAGAATGCGCGTTTCGTCGACAGATTTTCTCAAAAAACGACGCCACACCAACAAAGGAGCCAGAAACTGAGCCGCAAGCTACTGCAGTCCAGCCTCGTCGTAGGCAGCATGACCCTGCTTTCCCGAATCTTCGGTTTGCTGCGTGACATCACGCTGGCAACGCTGTTTGGTGCCAGTGGCGGCACCGATGCCTTTCTGGTCGCCTTCAAAATCCCGAACTTCATGCGCCGCCTGTTTGGCGAGGGTGCTTTTTCGCAGGCCTTCGTGCCGGTATTTTCCGAATACAAGGAAACGCGTAGCCGTGAGGAACTGCAGGATCTGATCAATCACGTTGCCGGCAAACTCGGTGGCATCCTGTTGCTGATCACCATTATCGGTTCTGTTGCCGCACCGGCGCTGGTCTGGCTGTTTGCCCCCGGCTTTCACGATGAACCCGAACGCTTCCAGCTCACTGCTGAGATGCTGCATATTACCTTCTCCTATATCTTCTTCATCTCACTGGTGGCCTTCGCCGGCGGCATACTGAACAGCTTCAACCAGTTCTCTGTGCCGGCATTCACCCCGGTGCTGCTCAACCTGACCATGATCGCGGCTGCAATCTGGCTGTCACCGCTAATGGATGAGCCGCTGATGGCACTGGCCTGGGGTGTGGCGCTGGCCGGCCTGCTGCAGTTCCTGCTGCAACTGCCATTCCTGAAAAAACTCGGGTTGATCCCCAAACCCAGTTTCAAACGTCACCATGACGGCGTTGCAAAAATCCTCAAGCTGATGCTACCCGCAGTCATCGGCTCCTCGGTGGCGCAGATCAACCTGCTGCTCGACACCATCATCGCCTCATTTCTGGTCGCTGGTAGCGTTAGCTGGCTGTATTACTCCGACCGCCTGCTTGAATTCCCGCTGGGTATTTTTGGCATTGCCATCGCCACCGTGATCCTGCCGGCGCTGTCGAAGCAGCACGCACGTGATTCCGCCGATGAATTCAACCAGACCCTGAACTGGGCGGTGCGGCTGGTGCTGATTATCGCAATACCCGCCTGCATAGGTCTTTTTACCTTGGCCGGTCCAATACTGGCTTCACTATTCCAATACGGTGAATTCACTGCCTCCGACACCTATTTATCCAGCCTGAGCCTGATGGCTTATATGACCGGACTTCCTGCCATGATTCTGATCAAGATATTGGCTCCCGGCTTCTATGCCCGCCAGGATACAAAAACACCTGTGCGCATCGGCATCATCGCCATGGTCAGCAACATGGTGATGAATCTTTTGTTCGTCGTGCCACTGGTGATAGTTGACTACGAAGCACCCCATATCGGCCTGGCGCTGGCCACCAGCTGCTCGGCTTATCTGAACGCCTTCCTGCTTTATCGCGGCCTGCGCAAAATTGAGGTGTTTCGGCCGGTAAAAGGTTGGGCTAAATTACTGATGCAGATTACAATAGCCGGTGCCACGATGGTCGTTGCTATTTTGTGGATCACGCCGGAGCTATCACAATGGGCCAGCTGGGCAGCCATTGATCGAGTTGCGCACATTGCCGGTATCATCGGCATGGCGGTGGTCATTTACTTTGTTACCTTAATGCTGGTCGGCCTGCACCCGATCCAGCTGAAACGATCCAGCTAATACAAGCAGAAACATGCATTTAATCCGCGGAATTCACAATCTCAGACCAGACCACCAGGGCTGT
>JAPHSZ010000014.1 GCA_026196545.1 Gammaproteobacteria bacterium | reverse complement strand
GTATGGCGCTTCTCTTCGCGTTCAACAAAATCAATGGAAGATTATTTCTTGCCACCGAAGCGCTTGTTGAATTTTTCGATCTGGCCTGCAGAATCTAGTACTTTCTGTTTGCCGGTGTAGAAAGGGTGGCACTCAGAACAGACGTCGATCAGCATCTTGTCCTTGCTGAAGGTAGAACTGGTTGTGAAAGTGTTTCCGCAGCTACATGTCACGTCAACGGCCTGGTAGGCTGGGTGTATTTCAGGTTTCATCTAAGCTTCCTCTTGGAACGCCATTTGTAAAAGGCGTTGAATTGTACTCGTATCGACTCAAACAGGCAAGCCACTTTCAGGTAATTGTCGGTGAAATTAATATCATTTTACGACATAATGCCCAGACAGGATCAAACTGGCTGAAATAAGGAAAAATTAAGGGCAATAAAATGAAATCAACTATTATATCCATGGCTATTGTGCTGGTTGTGCTAATGGTCGTACCATTTTTTCTGTTGAAAAATGGTGATTTGCTGGAAAAATTCGGTTTTGGTGGTGAGAGCTCTGGTGATTCGATAAAAGAGTTGAAAGCCAAAGTACCCAAAAATGTCCAGACAGTGACTAGTAAAGAGAGAATAGAGATTTATAAATGGGTGGATGAGCATGGTGTGACGCAGTTTAGTCATACTCCTCCTTTGGAAGGCGCTAGTTTTGAGAAGATGGAGCTATCACCTAATACTAATGTGATTGATGCGTTTAAAACTCCTGAAAAAGAACAGGAAGAAGTAGCCAAGCCAGATGTGTTTAGCGTGGGTAGTCCTTATTCCCCAGATGGCATGAAAAAAATGATTGATGATTCACAGAGTGTACAGGAAACGCTCAATCAACGGCAGGTTGATCAAGAAAAAATATTGCAGGATTTGCTTAAACGGAAGAAGTGATTAAAGGAACTGTTCAAGAACATTATTCAAAAAACGGTAGCCTTTGTCGCTGGTACGGATACCTGATTGATCCTGTATCAGTAATTCATCATCAATTTTCTTGCATGCCTCAATTAATACGTTTCTGTTCAAGCCAGTATTAAGTTCAAATGTCTCATAGCTGAACCCCTTTTTTAAGCGCAGTGCATTGAGCAAAAACTCAAATATCAGATTATCCTGTTTGATTACGGCTTCACCAGAAACAGGCTGGCCTGCTGTCTTCCGCATATACTCTTCCGGTTGCCGGTGCTTCCATCGGCGCATGACCTTTCCTGATATGGTGTCGGTGAGCTTGCCGTGTGCGCCCGCGCCAATGCCGATATAGTCACCAAAATTCCAGTAATTTAAATTATGCTGGCATTGCCTGTCGGGTTTTGAAAAAGCCGAGACTTCGTATTGCTCAAAATTGTTTGCCAGTAAAATTTCATGACACTGATTTTGCATTGTCCAGAGCTCTTCCATATCGGGGATAACAGGTGGTTGCCTGTGGAATAAAGTATTGGGTTCAATGGTGAGCTGGTAATGGGAAATGTGTTGAACATTTTTGTTGCAGGCTGTTGCAATATCATTAATGGCCTGTTCTATAGATTGTCCAGGCAGGCCAAACATTAAATCAAGATTAATATTTTCAAAACCGGCATCGTGTGCAGTATCAATGGCTTTGTGAGCCTGTTGGCTGTCATGAATGCGACCAATATTTTTTAGATTACTGTCATTGAAACTTTGAATGCCAATTGATAAACGATTAACGCCAGCGGCCTTGAATTCCGCAAAGTTTTTCTGCTCAAAGGTGCCGGGGTTGGCTTCCATGGTGATTTCGATATTTTTATCAATAGCGATGCGCTGTTTTGCAGCTTCTATAATTTGATTAATAGCAGCTGGTGAAAATAAACTGGGAGTGCCACCGCCAAAAAAAATGCTTTTTATGGGTCGTGGGCCGATAAGTTTAAGGTCATTATCCAGATCGGCCATGAGTGCATCTATGTATCTCTTTTCATCAATAGAATTGTCAACGTGCGAATTAAAGTCACAATAAGGGCATTTTTTTACGCACCAGGGAATATGGATGTACAGCGATAAAGGAGGTGAAAAATGTTCAGGCATTTATTTAATGAGTAACACCATTAAATGGTTTGTTTTTTAGGTACAGGATGAGGGCGATAGCAGGCAGGCCGAGTGCTGCTGTATAAATAAAGAAAGAGACATAGCCAGAGGCATCGACGACTTCACCCGAAAAACCACCGATAAATTTTGCCGGTAGTAACATTAATGAACTAAATAGTGCATATTGTGTGGCCGTGTATGCACGATTGGTCAGGCCGGATAAATAAGCAATAAATGCAGAGCCCGCAATGCCCGCGCTCAAATTATCAGCACCAATAACAACAGAAAGATAGATTACGTCTGGTGGTAATAATGCCAGTGCTACAAAAGTTAAGTTGGTGATAACAACCAGAATTGCGCCCAGTAACAGGATGGCCATCACGCCATAGCGTACAACCATTGTGCCACCGAGTAATGCACCGGTAATGGTGATGAAGGGGCCGATGGTTTTTGTGATCAGCCCGATTTCGAGATCACTGTAACCAATATCAACATAAAGTGGGTTAGCCATGATGCCCATGGTTATGTCGCTAATTCGAAACAGGCCGATGAACAGTAAAATTATAAAAGCGAATTTGCCGTTGCGTATAAAAAACTCAGTGAATGGGCAGATCACGGCACCAATGAACCAGCCATAGGCATGGCGAACACCATCGGGTAAATGCGTTGAATTCTCCATAAAGGCAATAACTTTTTCTTCCTGCTGCCAGGTATCCCTGGGAATCGTATGTTCTGGTTCGGGAATCAGCAGAGTGGTAATAATGCCCAAAGACATACATATTGCTAGCGTGGTGTAGGCAAATGACCATGAATAAAAATGAGCCAGCGTAAATGCGCCGCCACCGGCCAGTAACATACCGAGACGATAGCCCATCTGGTAAGTACCAGACATGGCACCCTGAAATTCAGTGGGCATGGCTTCAATGCGCCAGGCATCAATCGCAATGTCCTGTGTAGCAGAGGCAAAGGCAACCAGAATGGCCGCGTACACCAGCAATTCCAGTTGAGTCAGCGGATCACTGCCTGCCATCATTATCAGGCCGACAATGATGCCAGTCTGAGCGACTAGCATCCAGCTTCGCCTTTGCCCGAGCAGGGATTGAAGAATGGGGATTTGTCCACGATCAACCAGGGGTGACCAGGTGAATTTGAGTCCATAAAGTAAGGCGACCCAGCTGATATGGCCGATGGTGCTTTTGTCGATGCCGACACGAGCCAGCCAGCCAGACAGGGTGCCAAAAACCAGTAACAATGGCAGGCCAGCAGAAAAACCGAGAAATAGCATGGCCAGTACACGCGGCTGGAGGTAGACGCTAACCGCATCCTTCCAGCTTTTGTGTTGCATACCTGTTTCGGTCATTTCAGCTCAAAATCGTAATCAATAATCAGTGGTGAATGATCCGAAAAACGTTCGTCTTTATAGATGCTGGCATCCTTCACCAGTGGTGCCAGTTTCGGCGTGATGATCTGGTAATCAATGCGCCAGCCGGTGTTGTTCGCCCAGGCCTGACCGCGGTTCGACCACCAGGTGTACTGCTCTTCTTCCTGATTGACCACGCGAAAGGCATCGACGTAACCGACTTCATCAAACAGAGTATCCAGCCAGGCACGTTCTTCGGGCAGGAAGCCGGAATTTTTCTGGTTGCCGCGCCAGTTTTTGATGTCAATTTTTTTGTGCGCGATATTCCAGTCGCCGCAGATAATAAATTCACGGCGCTTGCGGCGCAGGCTTTGCAGATAGGTCATAAAGCGTTCCATGAAATCGAACTTCACCGCCTGTCGCTCTTCGCTGGCTGAGCCCGAGTGCATGTATAGCGAGATCACGCTCAGTTTCTCAAACTGGAATTCAAGGTAGCGGCCTTCGACATCGATGTCGTGCCAGCCGATGCCTTCGATAATCTTCTTTGGTTTGACCTTGCTGTAGATGGCAACACCACTGTAACCCTTTTTTTCCGCGTCGTGGTAGTGGCAGAAATAGTCATCGGGTTTGAACTGCTCGTGGGTGAGCTGGTGTTCCTGTGCCTTGGTCTCCTGGATGCAGACGACGTCGGCATCAACCTTTTCCAGCCATTCAAAAAAGCCTTTTTTGGCCGCGGCACGAATGCCATTGGTGTTTGCAGATATGATTCTCATAATGGCGCATATGATACCAGCTTGTGCCGCGTTCGGGCGCCAAATCCTTTATACTTACGCCCTGTTACAGTTAACAAAATAAAAAGACATGCAAGCCTACAAAAAACAGTTCATCCAGCTCGCCATCAAATACCAGGTACTACGCTTTGGCGAATTCACGCTCAAGTCCGGTCGCGTCAGTCCCTACTTTTTCAATGCCGGCCTGTTCAATACCGGCAAGGCACTGGCCGAACTGGGCAAGAACTATGCCGCCGCCCTGGTCGAGCAGGGACAGGAATACGATGTGTTGTTTGGCCCGGCTTACAAAGGTATCCCACTGGTTTCAACACTGGCGGTTGCACTATCGGTGGATCATGACATCGACAAGCCCTATGCCTTCAATCGCAAGGAAGCCAAAGACCACGGTGAAGGCGGTAGCATCGTTGGCGCAGAGCTCAAGGGCAGGGTGCTGGTGGTTGATGACGTTATCACCGCCGGTACCGCAATTCGCGAAGCAGTAGATATCATCAGGGCGCAGGGCGGCGAAATCGCCGGTGTCATGATTGCATTAGATCGCCAGGAAAAAGGCAAGAACGAGAAATCTGCGATCCAGGAAGTGCAGGATGATTATGGTATTCCTGTCAGTAGCATTATCACGATGACGGATTTGATTGATTACCTTGAAACCGATGCGCAATTTAAAGAACATCTGGCTGCGATGAAGGCTTATCGGGATGAGTATGGGGTTGAATAATTAGCGTACTGTTACTCCGTTGAAAGCGCATTGTATTGGTGATGCAATAATTTTTTGTAATCAATAAGGGGTAAGTGCAATGAAAACAAATATTTTTGTAGTCTGTATAGTAATGTTATTCAGCTCATCGTGCCTGGCAGAAGACTGGTACGTTGATGGTGGCCTGGGTTTTGTTTCTTTTGATGATGGTGTTGATGAAATATCACCGACCAATATTTATATCAGGGCTGGATACATAATTAACCCTAATTTTAACGTTGGAATTGAGGCCAGTGTTACCGCTGATTCGGATCAATTAGCATGGGCTCCGGGTGTGGATTTTGATGTTGATGTCGGCACTATTTATGTGCGTGCTGGCGCTCCAGTCGGTGAAAACAATATGGTTTATGCACAAATAGGTTCCAGTAACACGACGTTGACGGCATCAGCTGGAGGTTTGTCAATTTCAGGGGATGATCGTGACATGATGATGGGTTTTGGTGCCGATATAGGTTTAGGAGATGATTCACTGTATCTGGCTATAAACTACTCCATCTACAATAATAATGATGGTGTTGATGTAACGGGGTTTAATCTAGGGATTGGCGCACGTTTTTAATCCATATTACTAACCTGGTGCATAGCGGTGGCCTTAGGGTCGCCGTTTTTATTTGTGAGATTGGTGTTTTCTCAGTAAGGATGGATTTCACCCGGTTATAAGTTTTAATCCTACTAATAAGGTAACGATTTCAAAACTACGCTTGATCAGTTTATTGCCTTTAATGATGGCGAGGTGAGCACCTAGATACCCGCCTATCACAGAGCCGAGCAATAAGGCTGGAATCCAGAGCCAGTGAATCTCACCCAGAATGCCAAGCGTGATTGCCCCCGCCCCGTTCCAGAACAGGCCGACCAGAACCAGCGTATAGGCGACGGCGCGTTTGTAATCGAGGCCAAACCATTGTACCAGCCACAGGGTGACAAACAGGCCAGTACCCGAAGTGAGTGAGCCGTTCAGGATGCCTATGATGAAAAGTGCAAAGCCACCGAGCATGAACCCTTTGGTGTCGCGGTGTGCCGGTTGATGATGCTGTCCCAGCTGTGGAGAGAAAAAGGAATAGACACTCAGGCTAAGGGTGAGTATGCCTAGCGCAATCTCAGCGATACGGTCAGGTACCTGCAGGATAAAACTAGCACCCAGAATAACGCCGGTCAGGCCTGTGGCGATAATAAACAGGGCAAATTTGCGCTCCAGAGTGCTTTCTTTTAAATGTCGTGCCGTTGCCCCAATACCCAGTGCCACAGTGGCGACCTTATGGGTGGCTACAGCGACTCCAAAGGGCAGGCCCAGAAAAATCAGAACGGGTAGCTGTATTAGCCCGGCACCGCCACCTGATAATGCTGAAAAAACATTAGCCATCAGTGAAATGAAAAAAATCAGTATTTGTTCGATCATTTGGTCATGTTTCGTTAAGATATGACCAACATTGTGCCACACTGGATCTTATGACTATACTTAAAGGGTGCAGAAACGAGGATTTTTTATGAATTACAAATTGACATTATTATTTATTTTTGTATATACATGCTCACTGCCTGTGCATGCAAAAATGTATAAATGGGTAGATGATGAAGGTGTCGTACATTTTGGCGATACTATACCAGCTAAATATTTGAATAAAGAGCGTAAGGAATTGAATTCACAGGGCTCAACAGTAAAGGTGTTTCCTGCAGCCGAGACAGTAGAACAAAGAAAAGAGAGACTTAAGCTTGAGCAAGAAGAGAAGAGGAAGAAGAAGATTATCCAGGAACAAGCTAAGCAGGATAAAGTGTTATTGGACACGTATACCACAGAACGAGATTTAATAGCTGCGCGTACCGCACGTTTGGTTGCGGTAGATTCTCAATTAAAACTTTCAGAATCAATTATTGATGATGCCAAACGTAAGCTGGATCTGACAGAAAAGCAGATTACGAGACTTAGAGCAGATGGCAAAGAAGTGCCGCAAAATATTTTAGATAAAATGCAACGCGAAGAAAAACAGCTGGAAATATATCAGAATGTTGCAGCAAATCACCAAAAAAGAAAGCAGGAAATAAACAAGCAGTTCACTGTTTATATTGAGCGTTTCAGAGAATTGAAGGCTGACCAGAAAAGGATTAAGGAAGAACGCGAAGCTCGACGTAGGGAAGCACTGGGTTTGTAATTTTGAACCGCGTTAAGCTAGTTTTTTATCAGCGTGCCGACGCCTTCATCGGTGAGCAGTTCCAGTAATACGGCGTGCTCAACGCGGCCATCGATGATGTGAGATGTTTTTACGCCCGAGTTGACCGCATCTAGTGCGCAGTCAACCTTGGGTAACATGCCGCCATGGATGGTGCCATCGGTTTTTAATTTATTGATGTCTTCCACGCTGAGTCCGGTTAAAACATGATTCTGTTTATCAAGGATGCCCGCGGTGTTGGTTAGCAATAACAGTTTCTCCGCACCTAATACGCTGGCCATTTTTCCTGCGACCAGATCAGCATTAATATTGTAGGACATGGCATCTTCACCCACGCCAATAGGCGCAATCACCGGAATAAAATCGCCCTGATCCAGGGTATGAACCAGTGATGGATCAATGGATGTGATTTCACCGACATGGCCAAGGTCGATAATTTCTGGCGCATCCAGTTCCGGCGTGTTCTTTTTTATATGCATTTTTTTCGCACGAATCAGGCTGCCATCCTTGCCTGTGAGTCCGACAGCATGGCCGCCATTTTTATTGATCAGGCTGACGATGCTTTTATTAACCTGCCCACCGAGCACCATTTCAACCACATCCATGGTCTCGCTGTCGGTAACGCGCATACCGTTGATGAACTCAGATTCCTTGCCAATTTTTTCCAGCAGTTTACCTATTTGCGGGCCGCCGCCATGTACGATGACCGGATTAACGCCAACCTGCTTAAGCAGAACAATATCCCTGGCAAAACTGTTTTTCAGGTTTTCGTCGATCATCGCATTGCCGCCAAATTTGATGACAATGGTTTTGTTGTTCAGGTTCTGAAGATAAGGCAGGGCTTCAGATAGAACGTGGGCTACATTGTTAGCGTTGGTTTTCTTCACAACAACTCCTGAAAAATTAATAGGTTAATTTTGATTATGCCTGATTATAAAACAGTTTTTAAAAGGGAAGCTCAAGAGAGCTGTCTATTTTCTGGAATTGTTTTCTAAATTTATTTTGAATTTCTTCCAGACTGGCTTCGGTGTTAGCTTCAAAACGCAGCACCAGGCAGGGTGTAGTATTGGATGGTCGAACCAGCCCCCAGCCATTCGGATAATTGACGCGCATGCCATCGATGGTTGAAATGTCTGCACCGCTGAAATCAGCTTCCTGTTTGAACCGCTCCATGAATATGTAATGCTCGCCTTCTTCGAACTGGATTTGTAGCTCAGGTGTGTTGCAGCTGTCGGGCAGGGCAGCAAATACCTCAGAGGAAATCTGCTCGCGTTTGCTCAGAATCTCGAGCATGCGTGCGGCGCTGTACAGGCCATCATCAAAACCATACCAGCGCTCCTTGAAGAAAATATGGCCGCTCATTTCGCCGGCAAGTTCCGCGCCGGTTTCTTTCATCTTCGCCTTGATGAACGAATG
>JAPHSZ010000011.1 GCA_026196545.1 Gammaproteobacteria bacterium | reverse complement strand
TCAGAGTTTGGTGATCAGTGCCGGTGGTGACATCCTGGGCTCATCCCTGAGCGTCTATGCAACCGCCGGCGTTGACCTGGTCGTGGCCAGTGGCGGTGTCGGAGCCGAGTTTCTTGTGCTCGAAGACCTGTTGACCATGACCGCATCAATGGACCTGAGTCAGGTGGCATCTAGCAATCAGATCAGCTTTAATGTCTATTCGGATAACCAGATCACCGCCATAGAAGGACGCTTCTATTTATGGGCGACCTATCCGAAAGTTAAGTGTTGTTTTAAAGTGGTGGACAAAACCGTGGAATACGATATCTACAATACCGACGCAGCATTGGACAAAACGGAAATACTGCTGGATGAAATCTACGTCTTTAGTTTTTGAGATTGAACAGTGCTAGGTTATTCAATGAACAGGCTATCGGTATTCCTTCTGGTGCTTTATTTGTTGCCTTTCAATAATGCACAGGCCGAAACACAATGTACGGTGTGGGGAGAGTTCACTTCATCGGCTGAGACGAAGATGACAACGATGGGCGAAACCAGTACAAGTAAATTTGCACTGGACGCTGAACTTATCCATCGGTCTCTGCTGGTGAGTGATGAGTTTTACTGGTTAGGTATGCAGCTGCACAAAGCCGAGATCGAGGTGGACGGTAACAGGGCTGGCTCTCTTATTTATTCGGTGCCTGTTGCGGCAAAAGTCGATAATAAAACAGGTGAGATTCTTGATTATCATTTTGCCGCCGACCTGAATAGAAATGACAAACAGAAACTGATTGCAGTGTTCCGTAGCCTGCACCTGAGAAAGCGACCAGTCACTGTGACGTCAGATCTATACATCCTTAGGGAGAAAGATGATCTTGGACTTTATAATGTCGAATATCAGGAGCTTCAGGATAACCGTACCCGTCGTGTAAAACTGGGTTATCTCAAGCCTGAGGTGGAAAACATGGCCAGTAAGATGTTCAAACTGGATAAGGTCACCATCCACGACGATGAGTTTATTTATACTCGGGATAAGTGCTGGCACCAGCAGGTAGACGGACAGAGTGATGTTGAGGTGGGCTCTAGTGATGGCAGTGTCGTTATACGCAGCAAGTCTGATTTATTAATGACCCTGGTTGACAAGCCGTTGCCAGAAAATGCGCTACTACTGACGCTTGCCGATGACCCGCATGACTGGAAGCTCATCCCGCGTGATCAAATTTATCCGCGTGCGGCAAGAGTTCCTCTTAAGAGTAAAAAAGCCTTTATGGAGGTCTTTAGCGACTTAGACCTGGCTGCAATGGAAAATGAAGCTATTCTGCAGCTTCTCTATGACAATGAGATTTATTTGTCTGGGATTAAAGAATTGTTAAAAACAGAGCACTTCAGTGACAAGGCACAGATGCGACTGTTTTTACTATTAGGCAAAAATGACTCGCCGCAATCACAGGCTATCCTCGTTGATATCTTCGCGGACGATAGCCACTCCGTCGAGCAGCGCTTTCGCAGCCTGATGGCGCTGAAAAACTGTGAAAATCCTATTCAGGATGAGGTGGTGGACAAGTTGTTCAGCTATGCGAAAGATAGCTCGTTACAGGGTGAAGATGCCCGTCTGTCGCATAGCGCTTTATTGGTTGCTGGAGGTATTGCCAGGAATCAGAAAGGCAGTGAATTTGCTGACCAGTTAAATCAAAGACTGGCGAGTGAACTCTACTCGGCGCAAAGTGATGCAGAAGTCGGTCTGCTGCTTACCGCGCTGGGTAATAGCACTGACGAAAATCATCAGGATACAATTGGCAACTACCTGTCTCATCAAAGCCCCGATGTGAGGGCAAAGGCCGCATCAGCCCTGGCTAAAATGCCGAATCAGCAAACGCTATCGCATTTAAAATCGCAGTTATCTGATGAGGACGATAGTACGGCACAGAGTGCTATCCTGAAATCCATGGGGGCCAATACGCTTAATCAACAGGAAATCGAAACGGTTTACTCGTATGCTACTGGCAGTAATGACAAGCAAGTACGCTCGGCAGCGATTGGCGCACTCAGCAATCAGGCGGGGGATAATGCTATCGTGACTGAAAAATTACAAAACCTGAAAAAGACGGAAACCAGTCACAACAATTTACGCATGATAATGAAGGCACTGTATAACAAGCAATAAGCATAGGTATTTATGGTGCAGCTCTCCGGATGCTCAGCAATGGAACTTGAATTTACCTCTTAATGTTCAAATTTGTAACCAATACCATAAACAGACTGAATCAGGTTCTGTTTGGGTGTGACCTTGAGCAGTTTATGGCGCAGGTTTTTGATGTGGCTATCGATGGTGCGGTTGGTGACGATACGGTTATCGTCGTATATACCATTGATGAGTTTGTCTCGCGTGAAAACCTGGCCCGGACGGGCAGCGAGTCGTTGTAGCATGTTGAATTCGGTGCGAGTGAGTTTTAGTGACTTGCCATTTAGCACTACCTGAAAACGATCAGGATCAAGTTTCAGTGACAGGTTGAATGGTTGCTGCAGGGCGGTGCGATACAAAACAGTTTTAATGCGTGCGACAACTTCACGCGGGCTGAATGGTTTGCAGATGTAATCGTCGGCACCGAGGTTTAGTTTTAGTAACTGGTCTATTTCTTCAATGCGTTCTGTGATCAGGATGATCGCTAGTGAAGAGAAATTGCGCAACAGGTTTTCTACATTATCAAGCCCCAATATTGTGTTGAACAGGATGAGTTGGGGTTGTTGTTGATGTATCTGCTCAATAACGACGCTGCCATCGTTAATGATACGGCTGCTAAAACCGGCCTGCGTTAAATAATCCTGCAGCAAGGCAGCCAGTTTTGCTTCGTTTTCGACGATCAATATTTTGTTCATGGTATCGTTCTCAGGCCGCTGTTATTAATGCACGCAAATGTGTATAAAATATGAATCTGGACAAGAATGAGACTTTGTCTAGTTCATGTGTGACAAAAATAGCTAAGATCGCAACGCTAGACACCTCCCATCGGGGGGGTACAATTGAAAAAAACCTTATAAAATCAGGTGATGATCTGTAAGTTTATGAATTGTAAGGAGAAGTGGCATGTTTGACCAAATCAACCAGAAGCACATGGATCTGATTTCAAAGATCTACGATTTACCGCTCTACCCGGAAAAATGGCAGGCCGTGCTGGATGAATTTGCACCGATGATGAATGCTTCGCTGGCAGGCATGGCAGCGGTTGACCATATTTATGTGGAAAATCACGTCAATGTGGTGACCTCCAATGTTGGGCCAACTTTTTTACAGGATTATCGAAGCCAGTTTCCGCCCGGACAGCAAACCCCCTTTACAAAAATGGCAATAAATCCACAGCGAGGTTTCATTACTGATATGGAAATGCTCGATCTGGATGACTATGGGCAATATGCCCAGCGTCCAGCCATTCAATGGTTGCGTAAAGATCATAATATTTTTCATGGTGCAGCAAGCTGTTTAAATCTGGAACGCATCTGGACGGATATTCTGTTTGTGATGTATTCGGCTGACCGCGGTTCGATTACTGAACAGGAAAAACACATTGGAAATTTCTTTCTTGACCATTTTGCCAAGTCATCTGAGTTAAGCCGTGCTTTCAGACTCCTGAGGGCTCGTTTTGATGGCGCTTTGACGGCACTGGACCGGTTTCACATTGGTATTTTTGTACTCTCGGCCAACGGCACAGTGATATTAAAAAATGCTGAAGCAGATCGCATTATTGAACAGAATGACGGGCTTACTGTTTCTCGCGATGACCGTTTGTACGCTGCCGACCATGAACAAAAAGGCAAGCTGAAGCAGGCGATTGGCAAAGCGATTTCCACCGCGCAGGCACAAAATACCTGTGCAGAAACGGTGATGACGGTGACACGTGACTCAGGCAGTGAACCGTATCTGGTGGAAGTGTCACCGATTCGTGATGACGATGAAATCGAAAGGCAGTTTCGTGGTGCGCTGGTGTTTGTTATCGACCCGGCCAAAACCGATGTTGTCACCACCGAAGGCATGCAGGCGTTATACGGCCTGACTAAATCAGAATCAGAAGTCTGCAAACTGGTGGCAGAAGGCTGTGCCACCGAAGATATTGCAGACATCAGAAACATCACCCGCGAAACAGTACGCAATTACATTAAGCAGGTGTTGCAGAAAACCGGCACCAGCAATCGCTCACAACTGGTGCGACTGGCGTTGAATGTTAATTTGCCTATCGACCCGGTTTCGAACAGGGATTAGCCTCAACATTTCTCCAGGTCATTTGTGACAGTGATCACACTTCTATTGTGTAAAAACAAATCTTCACATTGTCTTCACATTTCAGCGAAAAATCGCTGATACACTTTTAAACCATATATTTAGTAGTGATAACGGGTGATGTCTTTGCCCGGCCAACGTGAAATCCGGTTTTAGAATAATAAAAATAAACGAGCCCTTATAGAGAGGCTGAAGTATGAAAAAAATAGCAATCAACATCGCATTGTTTTCCATCAGCAGTTTATTTTCGCTATCAGCGACAGCCGCAGATTCCTACTACGACCCGACGCTGACGAATTGCCAGGGGACGTTTGGTGACCTGGATTGCTGGCTTAACGGGGATAAACCGGCTTCCCCGGATAATGCCATTTTTGATACGGGAGCCATCACGCCTTATACCCTGACCTTTACGGGCTCGCCTACCAATAACGCGGCTTATATCAAGGTTGATAACCTTATCTGGGATATTACTGGCTATAATATTTATGCGGTAAATACCCTGGCCGTCGGTAACGCAGATTATGGTGAAGCCGATGCCAGCTTGCAGGTTATTGATGGTAACCTTTTAACTATTGATACCTATATTGGAGCGCCGAATAGTGGAGACCCAGCTGCGACTAGTACCAATAGCGGCACGCTCACGCTTACGGGCTCAGGTACGGGATGGTGGAACCAGGACTCGTTGACACTGGGTAACGTTTTCTCCACTGGAACAGTCAATGCACTGGATGGCGCGCAGGTTCAAATCGACGGTATGACCTACATTGGCCAGTCCTACTGGAGCGAGGGTGGCCACTCAATCAATATTGATGGTGTGGGCACATCCTGGATCAGCAACGACAAGATCTATCTCGGTATGCAGACCTCGGCCGAAATCAACATTACTAATGGCGGTACCCTTTCCAGTTCAGGGGTTCATATGGGCAGTGATGGTGTTTCCAGTACGTTTTTCGCTTCGGGGGCGGTAACGGTGGATGGCACGGGTTCGACATGGGAAGACAGCGGCACGCTTTATATTGGTGACTCCCAGTACGGCAACGGTACGGTTAATGTGATTAATGGTGGTGTGGTTTCAGCGACGGATGCCATTATTTCAAACTATGGCAGTGGTGAGGTAAACGTCACCGGTGCCGGCTCTATTTGGAGTAGCAGTGGCTACATTGCTGTGGGCAACCGGGGTACGGGAACGCTTAATATTAGCGAGGGAGCGACGGTGTCTTCTCAAACCGGCATTATCGGTGGTGGACTCGGTGGTTCTGCTGCCACTGCCACGGTTAACGTAGATGGTAGCGGTTCAAGCTGGGATAACGCGGCCAGTATATATCTGGGTGATAGCGGTACAGGCACCTTGAATATCCTGAACGGTGGTACCGTTACCAGTTCCAATGTATATGTATCAGGCGGCCTGAATGGTACTGGGTCGATCTTAATTGATGGGGCGGGTTCTGGGTTGAACATTTCAGGTAACCAGACTCGTGACGATGACGTAGGTATTAGTACCTCTTCATGCTACACCCCACAGGACTCACAAAATAGCGATCCGACCTGGTCGTGCGTGCATGAATCAGGCGTTTTTATGGTTGATGTGGGTACCACTGATGAGGATGTAACGCATGGCTCAGTTACTGTACAGAACGGTGGCAGTCTCGTTACTGGGTGGAACAATTATGTAACGAATGGTGGCTCAGTAAGCGTTGATGGTGTTGGTTCAACCTGGAACGCAAGTGGCGCAATTTGGGTTGGTATTGAGGCTGTTGGCGGCGCAGTCAATATTAAAAATGGCGGTGAGGTGGTTTCTGATGGCTTGCTTTTAGGGTTTGAGCCTAATGTTGAAGGTACTGTTACAGTCGATGGAGAAGGGTCAAGACTGGAGACGACCGACACACTGAACCTGGGCTGGTATGGAGGAGGAACAATAAATGTACTGAACGGTGGTAGCTTCATCAGTAACCTTTCTCTAATAGGAGGGGTTATCGATTTGTCAGTGCTTGGGGATTTTAATATTCATAGTGTCATTAATGTTGATGGTGCGGGGTCATCATGGACTGTTAGTGATACGCAATCATCATTGTATGGCGATGGCATGGGTCTTATAGTGGGTTGGGAAACATCAGGTGAGGTCAATATTACGAATGGCGGCGTGGTTTACGCCGACACTGGTATCACTTTAGGTAATGCTGAAGTTGGTTATAGTGGTTTTGAAGGTGTGACGGGTGAAGTGAACATTAACAGCGGGGGGGAGCTTTACAGCACTACTGGTGTTGTAGGGAATTTTGTTCACAATACAGGTTTCGTTACGGTTGATGGCGCGGGTTCAAACTGGGTAAATGCCGGTGAGCTGGTGGTAGGTCGCAGCGGTACCGGCTGGCTTAATATCAATAACGGAGGTAGTGTTTCGAATACCGATGGCTTTGTCGGGCGGTTCAGTGGTGCGCCGGGTACGGTAAATGTGGCCGGGGGAACATGGAACAACAGTGGTAATCTTTATGTAGGTAATTACGGTACTGGTGAGCTAAATATTTCCAGTGGCGGTACCGTTTCTAATGCCTATGGGTATTTGGGGAGGTTCTCCGGAAGTGATGGTGTCGCCACCATTGACGGCACCGGATCAATCTGGACAAACACAGGCGATCTAACTCTTGGTGCTGGCGGCGATGGCACGCTCACCCTCAGCAACGGCGGTGAAGTCATTGTTGGTGGCCAGCTCATCAACGGCACCGGCACCGGCACCATCAACTTCGATGGCGGCACCCTCAGCATGGCCGGTAATGACCTTGATGTTGATAACTTCAATGTTGGCTTCAATTCGGGCAGCAATGGTAGTTACGCTGTTGCTGCGGGCGAATCGGTGAGCGCGACGACGGTGGTGATCGGTGCCTCAGGCACCGGTGCATTAGACATCAATAATGGTGGTAGCGTTTCTAACACAAATGCCTACCTTGGCAACGATGTTACAGGCACTGGTGCAGTAACAGTTGATGGTACGGGTTCAATCTGGACAAACACTGGCGATTTAACTCTTGGCGCTGGCGGCGATGGCACACTCACCCTCAGCAACGGCGGTGAAGTCATTGTTGGTGGCCAGCTCATCAATGGCAGCGGCACCAGCACCATCAACTTCGATGGCGGCGCCCTCAGCATGGCCAGCAATGACCTTGATGTTGATAACTTCAATGTTGGCTTCAATACGGGCAGCAATGCCAGTTATGCCGTCGGTGCGGGCGAATCCGTAACCACGACGACGGTGGCCATTGGTGCCTCAGGCACCGGTGCATTGGACATCAATAACGGTGGTAGCGTTTCCAGTACCGATGCCTTTCTTGGCAGATGGAACTCGGTCGGTACTGTCACGGTCGATGGTATTGGTTCGAGCTGGAACAATAGTGGCAGCTTCTATGTCGGTAACTATGGCTGGGCCAGCCTGGCTATTACCAATGGTGGTGCCGTATCCAGTGTCGATACTTATCTTGGCCGCTTTGGCAGCAGCAATGGTACAGCCACCATCAGTGGTGCGGGTTCGATCTGGACGAATACAGGTGATCTAACTCTTGGCGCTGGCGGCGATGGCACACTCACCCTCAGCAACGGCGGTGAAGTCATTGTTGGTGGCCAGCTCATTAATGGCACAGGCACAGGCACCATCAATTTCGATGGCGGCACCCTCAGCATGGCCAGCAATGACCTTGATGTTGATAACTTCAATGTTGGCTTCAATACGGGCAGCAATGCCAGTTATGCGGTGGCTTCGGGCGAATCGGTGAGCGCGACGACGGTGGCGATTGGTGCCTCAGGCACCGGTGCATTGGATATCAATAACGGTGGTAGCGTATCAAACACTGATGCTTATCTAGGACGTTTTGCGAGTGGTATCGGTACGGTCATGGTTGATGGTACCGGTTCAAGCTGGAACAATAGCGGCAGCCTGTACATAGGTGGCGATGCAACAAGTTCAGGGGGTACAGCTACGTTGAGCATCAGCAATGATGCCGTAGTTAATGTCGGCGACACCCTGCAAGTCTTTGACACCGGCACCCTTAACCTCGCCGGTGGCAGCATCACTACCACCAGTTTCGATGCCGCAACCGGCAGCTTCAACTTTACCGATGGCAGCCTGACCGTTGATGGTGGTACCTATAGCGATGGCAATACCGACCTGACTATAGATAGCGTAGTTGCTGGTGCTAACCCGACACTGATTCTTGATAATTCGGCATCGGCTGTTGTTGCTGGCGACCTGAATCTTGGTAATGCCGGTACTGGCACGCTCACCCTCAGCAATGGCAGTGAGCTCATTATCGGCGGTCAGTTCATCAATGGCAGTGGCACCAGCACCATCAACTTTGATGGCGGCACCCTCAGCATGGCCAGTAATGACCTTGATGTTGATAATTTCTATGTTGGTTTTAACACCGGTAGCACAGGCAGTTATGACATCGGCGCTGGTGAATCGGTAAGCTCGACGACAGCAGAAATTGGTGTATACGGCACAGGCGTATTAAATATAAGCAATGGAGCGACGGTCAATAATACAACAGGCAGAGTAGGACGCTATGCAGGCAGTACTGGCACTGTCACAGTCGATGGCGCAGGTTCGAGCTGGAGCAACAGCGATGTTCTTTATGTCGGCATTAACAGCAGCGGTACACTCAATATTGATAATGGTGGCGTAGTTTCCAGTTCAGCAGGTGTGCTGGGCTACAATGCTGATGGTGCTGGTACAGCCACAGTAGATGGTGCAGGTTCGAGCTGGAACAGTGCGGGGGATATGACGCTGGGTCGAAATGGTGCTGGTGTGCTGAATGCGACCAATGGTGGTGCTGTCTCTAGCAGCGGTGTGCTTTATATCGGTAAAACTGCCAATGGTACGCTTAACATTAATAATGGCGGCCTGGTTTCCAGTTCAGAGGGTTGGCTGGGCTTTAATGCTGCCGGTGTTGGTACCGCTACGGTTGATGGAACAGGTTCAGGCTGGAATAGTACGGGGAATATGACTGTGGGTGCGAACGGTTCTGGTGAGCTTAATGTAAGCAACGGTGGTGTTGTTTCTAACGCCACTGCTTATCTTGGGCGCTATACCGGTGGTGTTGGTACCGCTACAGTTGATGGTGCAGGTTCGAGCTGGAACAGCAGTGGTGCTTTGTATATTGGTAGTGTTGGCAATGCAGCGCTCAATATAAATAACGGTGGGTCCGTGACCAACACTAATGCTGTTCTGGGCTATTTTTCTGGAGGTGTTGGCAGCATTACGGTTAATAGTGCCGGTTCGAGCTGGAATAACAACGGTAATCTTACTATTGGTAGAGCAGGTGCTGGTACGCTTAATATTAATAATGGTGGTAACGTTTCTAACGTTGATGCTTATCTGGGTCGCTTTGCGGATGGTGTTGGTACTGTTACAGTCGATGGTGTGGGTTCGAGCTGGAATAATAGCGGC
>JAPHSZ010000057.1 GCA_026196545.1 Gammaproteobacteria bacterium | reverse complement strand
TTTATTGCTGAAGATAAAATCAATATGGTCGTGTTTTTCAGCGGCTGTTGTGGGCGTGCAGATTCTCAGGCTGCCTGACATGCCTAGGTGAATGAGTACCGTGCCGGCGTCATCAAAATCAAGCAGCAGGTATTTGCCGCGACGTGAGACCTGAGTGAGTTTATGGCTTTTAATTTTTTCTGGCAGGGATTTTGGTACTGGCCAGCGCAGTTTATGTTGCCTGATGACAACGTCTTTTATTTTTTTGTTCAGGATGTGCGGTTCAATGCCACGGCGGCTGGTTTCAACTTCGGGTAATTCAGGCATGGGCGTATGAGGCTGCTACTCAGACTGGATGGCCTTGATAAATTCATCGGGTGATACCTGAAGGGAATCTTCCGGGGCTTGTTTCAATGACCCAGGTCTCAACAGGGCATCGTAGTCTTCAAGGTTAAAGTGGTATTCCAGTTTAATGTCGGGGCGGGCAATAATCAGCCAGGGATCGACATCGGTGATACTGAAATTAATCGGGCCATCACTGCCGTCAATGAAAACCTGGATCTCACCAAGTGAGTCGCGCTTAACGTAATCGTGTACGGCGAAGGCCTGTTTGTGTGTCCACTGGTAAAGGGTCTCGACAATGGCATCGCTGGAAATGTCGTCATTGCTTTGCCAGAGACCGTCCTGATTACGCGTCAGTGTGTGCTCGGGTAAAACGAGTTTGCTGATATTTGTTTCTGCGGGGAAAAGTTCACGAGCTACCAGTGTGCCGATTTGTGAACTCAGCAGGGGGTAAACATGATCGTCGATCAAATGTAGCTGCTGGTTGTACATTACATATCGCAAATTGTTCATCGGGTTAACGATACCAAAAATGAACCTGGCCTGATTGAAGTGAATGGATGTCCTGGCTTCATCCAGGCCGTACTTATTGAGCTCGAGTTGATCAGTGTTGTATTGGGCGTGACTGTCTGTGCCCAGCAGGTTGAGCAGCGTTTTGATGCGGAACTGGTTGGCGGAAATATTAACGGGCTCTGTCAGTTGCCACTCTGCGCCAGTTTTTTGCAGCACAATTTCTCTTTGATTATGTTGAATGTTGATGTGATTAATGCTGTCAGCTTCAATGCTGCTGAGTGGCCTGATACCGTTCTGGTTAATATCATCCGTAAACAGGAACAGGCCAAGGCTAACAGCAAGCAGTAACAGTAAAAAATTGGTAATGAAATGCGAGCGCACGACTATCTTTTGCGGCGTCTAAACCAGATGGTCAGGCCGATTAATAGCAAACCGGCGGGCAGCAGGATAAAGAAACCAAAACCGATCAGCATGATCTCTGTATCATCGAGCTGTAGTTTTGTGTCGGGTGCGTTTTTTATTTCGATGGCGATCAGGTCGTCATCACCACTCAACCAGTCGATAATGTTTGTCCCGAGCGTCAGGTTGGCGCCAATGCCAAGATAACTGTTAGCCAGGAAATCGCTGTCACCGGCGACAATAATGCGCTGTGAGACCTTGTCTGTTTTTTCATTTTTAGCAACCAGAGAGCGCTCCAGTGCAACCACGATGGGCAGTGGCCCTGCAACATCACCTGTGTCTGAATTAAACACGAGATTACCCGACAGCTTTTTTGATTCGGACCAGCTTTTGGGGAGCGACTGTGCGATGATCGTGCTCTGCCATTCGTCACTGGCTTCAATTTCAATGCCACGGCTAATCGGGAACAGGGTGTTGTAGTTCAGGTTTTTTGTGATTGCGTGTGAGTGATAATCCAGTACCGGAATCATCGCCGGGTGCTGGATGCCCAGTGTCTGGCGGACATTGGCATTATTATCTACCACTATGCCATCTATAAATTTTATGTTCAGTAAATTCGCAAGCTCACTTAAACCGCTGAGCTTTTCATTTTTTGCTCCGGGATCCATCATCCATAATAAGTTGCCGCCCTGTTCAATGTATTTTTTAATGTGTTCAAACTCACCTTTCAGGAGTGGTTTTTCAGGCGATGCGATTACCAGTATGTCGGTATCATCAGGTAAGGCTGCTTTTAGTAAATGGTGTGAATGGCTGGTTATGCCTTTGGTTGCAAGGCTGGCGCTAAACTGGCCATAGTCCGTATTTTTTTCGCCTGCAGGCTGGCGCTCACCGTGGCCGTCGAGAAAGATCAGTGAGCGCTCACCGCTATAACTCAGGCGTTGCAGCGCGCTGCTGAGTGTGCCTTCATTCAACGAAGAAATAACTTCGCTACGACCCTGATATTTAACAGCGATCTGGCCATAGCGGGTGACCTTGTCCAGCTGTGCCAGTTCAAGGTCAATATCAGGATTGATTATTTTGAAATTAAAATTATCTTTTTCACGTTGATAACGATTGAGTATTTCTTCGACCGCAGTTTTTAATGTGGCATCATCCTTAATATAAACATTGACGGTTATGGGGTCGTCCATGCTCTGTAACAGCTTTTTGCTGCTTTGTGAAATGGTGTTACGCTGACCGGCTGTCCAGTCATACTGCAGCCTGTATTTCTGACTGGCCCAGGCCAGCAGGCCAACCACCGTCAGTAACAGGGTGATGAAAATAAATTTCTGTATCTGTAATTGCAGCCGAATGTTTTTTGAGGTTTTCATGTTGGTTGCTTAATCCTAGCCCTGTAACCGTTCTGCATCCATCTGGCGAATGGTAAGCAGTATAAAGGTAGTAATAAACAGGGCAAAATAGGCCAGGTCGACAGTGCTGACGATGCCGCGTAATAAAGGGGTGATGTGGTGGGTGAGTGAAAGATAGGTGAATACACCAACGGTGTCACCCGCTTCGCTACTGCGTTCCACTATCCACAGCAGCAGCAATAAACCAAAGGTGCTAACAGCGGCAATCACCGGGTTTTCTGTCAGTGATGACAAAAATAGTCCGGCCGCGGCAAAAGCTGATAACAGTAATAGCAGCCCGAGCAGCCCCGAAGCCAGCTTGCCAAGATCAAGCTCTGTACCCAGCATCAGTGATAATGGCATCAGGCTGATCATGCCGACCAGAATAATGTAGAACAAAATGATGCCCATGAATTTGCCGAGCACAATTTCAGTAATGCTGATGGGTGAGGAGAGTAAAAGTGTCAGGGTGCCATTGCGACGTTCTTCGCTGATTAAACGCATGGTCAGCAGGGGCGATATCATGAGCAGCATGACGCTGGCAATTTCCAGTACTGGTGCTGCGACCAGGTCAGTGACGCCGGGGGCGTTGGGCAGGGTGGTCAGTTCTTTCTGGATAGAAAAGAAAACATCGATCTGGCTGAAAAATATCCAGCATAAAATTAACTGTGATACCGCCAGCACCGTCCAGGCCAGTGGTGACAAAAACATACTGCGTAATTCGCGCCGGGCAATATTTAAAATCATGGTTTTGTCTTCCTGCTTTTCTTTTCATCGCCCAGGGTGAATTTAACAAAAACGTGTTCAAGCGAATTTTCGTAGGGAACTAACTTGATCAGGCCCCAGTTATTTGCAACAGTGGCATTAACAATATCTTCGGCTGTTTTATTTGTGGTATGAACAATAAAAGTACCTGGGCTGAGTTGTTCTACCTTGTTGATTTCTGCAACTTCGTAAAGCTCTTCAACTGCGGGTGGATGCAGCAGGGTTATTTCATGCAGGCCATTTGAGCTATCAAATGACAAATCTTTCATATCTGATTCATAGACAAATTTACCCTCATTGATAATTTGTACGCGATTACACACCGCTTCTACTTCAGGCAATATATGTGTGCATAGAATAATTCCATGGTCATTACCCAGCGTAACAATCAGGTCTCGAATTTCACGTATCTGGTTTGGGTCGAGACCAACGGTGGGTTCGTCCAGGATAATAATTCTGGGTGAATGTATGATTGCCTGAGCGATACCAACGCGTTGCTGATAACCTTTTGAGAGATTGGCGATCAAACGCTGACCAACCGCCATTAAGCCGCAGCGTTCTTTCGCCTGCTCAATAGAGCCCAGGATTTTATTTCTTTCTATGTAATGTAATCGTGCGCAGTAAGCCAGGTATTCATCTACCGTCATTTCTTTATAAAGTGGCGGTTGTTCTGGCAGATAACCAATTTCAGACTTGGCCTGTTTCGGGTGGTCGAGCAAATCAACACCATGAATACGGATTTCACCCTCGTTGGGGGCAAGATTGCCACTTAGCATTTTCATGGTGGTGGATTTTCCGGCACCATTGGGGCCGAGAAAACCGAGAATATCGCCCTTGCTCAGGGTGAAACTAATGTCATCTACCGCGCGATGGTCGCCGTAATAGCGTACAAGGTTGTTAACAGTGATCAGTGACATGCGTTGCTATTATTCCTGATTTTTTTCAGCTTTCAAGTAAAAATTATTATGATACGCGCACTTTATCATAGAGCGGCTATCTGCACGCTGGATTGAATTAATATCTACGGTAAAATGGCCGCATGACTATGTTTTTGGGTGTCGATACCGGCGGCACATTCACCGATTTCCTGCTTTATGATAGTGATTTGGCATCTGTTCGTTTGCACAAGGTGCTATCGACACCGGCTGCGCCCGATCAGGCCATTCTTCAGGGCATCGCTGAGCTGGATGTTAAAATTACTGACCTGCTGCTGGTGCACGGCTCTACCGTGGCCACTAACGCCGTGCTCGAAGGCAAGGGGGTGCGCACGGCCTATATCACGAATACTGGGCTGGCTGATGTTCTTGCCATCGGCAGGCAGGCACGGCAGGAGCTGTACAGCCTCACACCAATTAAAAAATCGCCACTGATTTCAACAGACTATTGTCTGGAAGTTGAGTCACGACTGAGTGCGCAGGGGGAGCCGCTTATGCAACTTGATGAGGCTGGTTTGCAAAGCCTGAGAGAGTGGCTCGAAGCGCTGGCACCGGAGGCGGTGGCGATCAATTTGCTGTTTTCATTTCTTGATGACAGTGAAGAAAAAAAGATTGAATCGATTATTCCAGAAAATATATTTGTTAGTCGCTCTTCGGATGTCATGCCTGAATACAGGGAATATGAGCGCGGCATTACGACCACGCTTAACGCCACTGTTGGGCCTTTGATGCAGGGCTATTTACAGCGACTGGAACAGCAGCTGGAAAATTGCCGATTGTCGATTATGCAAAGCTCGGGTGGCACCACCAGTGTTGAACACGCCGGGCGTTATCCGGTGCAGCTGTTATTGTCCGGCCCCGCCGGTGGCCTGAAAGGTGCGCAGTTTGTCGCCGCGCAATCCGGTTACGATCAACTTCTCACGTTCGACATGGGTGGCACTTCGACTGACGTTTCGATTATCGACCGTCAGATTGGCCTGACCTCGGAGGCAAAAATTGGTGGCTATCCGGTGTCCGTGCCGATGGTCGATATGCACACCATCGGCGCCGGTGGTGGTTCCATTGCCTCGGTCGATGCCGGTGGCATGCTGCTGGTCGGGCCGGAGTCCGCCGGTGCGGCACCGGGGCCGGCCTGTTATGGTAACGGCGGCACCCTGCCGACTGTCACCGATGCCAATATCGTGCTCGGCCGCCTGCTGCCTGAAGCCTTTCTTGGTGGTGGCATGAAACTGGACCAGGCCGCTGCTCGTGCCTCAGTAAAAACCGTGGCGGACAAACTCGGCCTGAGTATCGAGCAGGCCGCCAAAGGCATTGTCGATGTGGTCAATGATCACATGGTGCGTGCCCTACGTGTGATGTCGGTACAGCGCGGTGAAGACCCGAAAGACTACACCCTGGTCTCGTTCGGCGGTGCCGGCGGTCTGCACGTCTGTGCCCTGGCCGATGCACTGGAAATGCAGCGTGCTCTGGTGCCGGTCAATGCCGGTGTGCTGTCGGCGCTGGGTATGCTCGCAGCACAGCCTTCACGCGAGCGTTCGCGTACCATCAATCAATGTTTGTACGAATGTGATGAGTCGATGTTGAGACAGAGTTTTGATCAATTGCACCAGCTTGCTGAAAAGGAATTGCGGGAGTTGGTTGCCGAGCAAAAAATAACTACACACTACAGTATTGACTGTCGTTACAAAGGCCAGAGCCATGCGCTTAATTTGCCGTGGCAGGAAAAACAAACATTGCACGATTTTGAACAGGCTTTCCATCAGGCGCATGAAAAAGCCTATGGCCATAGTCTGGATGTAGTAGTTGAACTGGTTAACCTGCGGGTTCAGCTCAATGGTGAAAAACCTGAATTTAAATTACCCGAATGGCAGCCTGAACCACAACAAAATAACAACCAGGTTCAGCTTACTGGCATTGAGAAGCTAGTAATCGTATACCAAAGACAGCAGCTGCAAATTGGGCAGTGTATTCAGGGCCCGGCGCTAATCACCGAAGTTACGGCCACTACATGGATAGATGCAGGCTGGAGTGCAGAGGTTGATCGGGTTGGTAATTTGATATTGGCTAAGATTTAATTGATTGCTTCAGGCTGTTAACGTTGCTTACCCTGTCGTTTATTAGCGACGCCAATTTTCAAACCTTTCACCTGCGGTGCAATAACATTCTCAAAACTTCCTTTCTCCCCAGAATTCTCATAATCTAGCCTCAAAGGTGTTAACATTTCCTGTTCAACAAGATTCATTTCTTCAGTAAGAATGCTAAACAACAAAGTAAACAATCGCTTCTGTGAAATCTTCCAGGTGCTGCCTTCGCGTTGATAAAGTGACTTACTGAGCTGAAAGAAATTTTCAAAAGGTGATTCACCAAGGATCAGCGGCAGGGTATTTTTAAAACGCCCCGAGTTGCCGATCATGTCCCAGTAACGGGCGAAGCGGTTCATGGCCTGCATGGTGTGAAAATCAATATCACGTGTACTGAGGATGTTATAGGGTGCTTTTGGATTAAAGCGGAGCTGGTAGGTTTCGCTGTGGCGGTTGATGGGTGCGCCGCGTAAACGCTTGAGTATGCCGAGCTGGATTTCGTGTGGTTTGAGTGTGACCAGTTGATTAAAACTTCTGGCGAAGTTATCCAGGGTGTCTCCGGGCAGGCCAAAGATTAAATCGGCATGAATGTAGGCCTGGGTTTTTTCTCTTAACCACAACAGGTTTTTACAGGATTTTTCATTGTCCTGCCTGCGGTTGATTAATTCCTGTATTGCCGGGTCAAAACTCTGAATGCCAACTTCAAACTGCAGCGAGTGTGCCGGAAATTTTTTGATGGTTTCTTTAAGTTTGTCCGGCAGGTTATCGGGTACGACTTCAAAGTGTAAATATAAATCATCGCTCATGCGGTCCAGAAAAAACTCCATAATGGCTACGCTGGCACTGACTTTTAAATTAAAGGTTCGGTCGATAAATTTAAAATTACGGGCACCGCGTTGATGCAGCCTGTTCATTTCACCAAGAAACTTTTCCAGTTCAAAAGGCTTTGAGGTTTTATCCAGCGCCGACAGACAGAATTCACATTTAAAGGGGCAGCCCCGTGAGGCTTCGACAAAAATCATGCGGTTGCGAATATCTTCATCGCTGTAGTAGCAATAAGGTAGTTTGAGATCGTCAAGCGCAATGACCTCGCCCTGAATTATTTTTTCACTAGGTGCCTGGTTAGTAAGCAATTGCTGGCACAGTTTTCTAAAGCTGATTTCGCCGGCACCTTCAATAACGTAATCGACCAGCTTAACGACATCGGGATGATCGGGTGAGTGGCTGACTTCGGGTCCGCCTAATATGACGATGGTCTCAGGTGATATTTTTTTAATCAGGGCGACGGTTTCGCTGACTTCTTCGACATTCCAGATATAAACACCGAAGCAAATAATTATCGGTTTTTTGTCTAATAGCTTCTCGGTGATATCAATAGCGCGCTGGTGAATGGTGAATTCTTCAATGCTGGCGCGAGACTGTAGTTTGTCGAGGTTGGCGTACAGATAACGCAGACCAAAGGCGGTGTGAATATAACGTGCATTGAGTGCGGTGAGTAGAATGTCTGCCATGGTGGCGTTGTTATGTAGCCAGGATTATTGAGGTTTTATTTGTATCGATGGGTCATTCTACACAGTAATGGTGTGCAGACCACTATGGTTAAAAACCCTGTTATAAGTTGCTTTATTTAAGATTGCAAATCATTATCGTTTGTATTGCAGATTTAATCTTTTTTAGGGGTAATCAGAATGATGACAGCTACAATGATGACACAATCAGCAACGGCAGCTTCAAAGGGAGCGGGATTAGTACGGGATTTTCCAAATGCACCAGGTGACTGGAACATGGGTGTCGCAAAGGCTATTGCAAAGCAAGAAAATATTACACTGGCGGATGACCATTGGGAATTAATGAGATGTCTACAGGAATACTACAGTAAAACTGATTTCCCCAAGCTTCGTGAAGTGACCGATGCGCTGGATGAAAATTTCCACGGTAAGGGTGGCATGAAATACCTGCACCGGCTATTGCCGAGTGGTCCAGTATCTCAAGGTTGTAAGCTCGCGGGACTAAAGGTGCCAGCAGGGTCTGTTGACCCTTCATTTGGCAGTAGTGCCTAGAGTTGATTGGTGAGTGGCAATAAAAAACCCGGCCTGGCCGGGTTTTTTATGGAGCCAGTCAATAAGCCGGGCTTATTTGATTTTGGCTTCCTTGTACAGCACGTGCTTGCGAACAACCGGGTCGAATTTCTTCATTTCCAGTTTTTCAGGCATGGTGCGTTTGTTCTTTGTAGTGGTGTAAAAGTGACCAGTGTCAGCTGATGAAACCATTTTAATCTTGTCGCGCATAATCGTGTCTCCTGATAATCGGTCTTAAACTTTTTCGCCGCGGGCGCGCATCTCAGCCAGTACAACATCGATGCCTTTCTTGTCGATAAGACGCATGCCGCTGGTAGACAGGCGAAGCCTTACAAAGCGTTTTTCGCTTTCTACCCAGAAACGGTGATTCTGCAAATTAGGCAAGAAACGGCGTCTTGTCCTGTTATGAGCATGGGATACGTTGTTACCGGACATAGGTCGTTTACCGGTGACCTGGCATACTCTAGACATCTCTCTAACTCCAAATAAGGTATTAAACGTCGCTGCAAACGGCAGTCGACTAAAACAGCCGGCAATTCTAGCGGAGAACGGCGGTTGTGACAAGCCAGATTTCCTCCATTTATACCGCATTTAGCTGACGTGGCGACAGTGGTATAGTTGCGGCTCAATAAATTAGCGAATTTTAGTGAATATGGCTGCGGATACAGTATTTATCGAAGACCTGCGCATCGAAACCATCATAGGTATCTACGACTGGGAGCGGGAAATCAGGCAGATTGTCAGTATTGATCTGGAAATGGCGTCGGATAACACCCTGGCTGCGGCCACCGAGAGCATCGACGATGCCATCAATTACAAGGCGGTGGCTAAAAGGCTGATTCAGTTTGTTGAAGAGTCCGAGTTCCAGCTGGTGGAGACCATGGCCGAGCGCATTGCTGAAATCGTGCTCAATGAGTTCAATGTGCCCTGGCTAAGGCTGAAGCTCAGCAAACCGGGTGCCGTGACCGGCTCAAAAGCCGTTGGCGTCATCATCGAGCGCGGAGATCGGGGCTGATATGGCCAGAATCTACATCAGCCTGGGCAGCAACATCGAGCGTGAGCGCAATACCCGCGCGGGGGTCAGGGCCCTGCGCCAGTGCTTTGGTGAGCTGGAAATGTCGGCGGTTTATGAA
>JAPHSZ010000169.1 GCA_026196545.1 Gammaproteobacteria bacterium | reverse complement strand
CGGACGCCATCGAAGGCATCACGCATTCATTGTGCACGCTGGAGTTTGCCGACCACCGTGCACTGTACGACTGGGTAATCGATGAAGCCCGGGCGCCCTGCCATCCGCAGCAGATTGAATTTTCACGCCTGGAACTGAAATACACCATCACCAGCAAACGCAAATTGCACCAACTGGTCGATGAAGGCCACGTCAGCGGCTGGGACGATCCACGCATGACCACCATCTCCGGCATCCGCCGTCGCGGTTATACACCGGCGTCTATTCGTGATTTTTGTGATCGCATCGGCGTCACCCGAAAAGACAGCTCAATCGAAATGGCCCTGCTGGAAAACTGCATTCGTGAAGACCTCAACGAACATGCCATACGCGTCATGGGCGTGATCAAACCGCTCAAGGTCACCATCGAAAACTATCCCGATGGCCAGGTCGAAGAAATGCAGGCACAGAATCACCCGCAAAACCCGGACATGGGCACGCGTACGGTGCCATTCTCCAAAACACTGTACATCGAACAGGACGACTTCATGGAAGATGCACCGAAGAAATTCTTCCGCCTGTCAGTCGGTCGTGAGGTGCGCCTGCGTTACGCCTATTACATCACCTGCACCGACGTGATAAAAAATGACCAGGGTGAAGTCATCGAACTGATCTGTAGTTATGATCCGGAAACCAGGGGCGGTTCATCGCCGGATGGTCGCAAGGTCAAAGGCACGATTCACTGGGTCTCCGCCGAACATGCCATTGAGGCACAGGTGAATTTATACGACCGCCTGTTCACGCACCCGAACCCGGGCAGTACCGATAACTACATCGATCACCTGAACCCGGAATCACTGACCATTTTGAACAACTGCAAACTTGAGCCTTCATTGGCCAATGCCAGTGCAGACAGGCATTATCAGTTTGAACGTACGGGTTATTTTATCTTAGACAAAGACAGCAGCGAACAGCGACTGATTTTTAATCGCACTATTACCCTGCGTGACACCTGGGCAAAGATAGACCAGCAAAACTGTTAATCAAATAACCACGCTGTCATTTGATAAATTTCTCGGGAACAAATCTGAATAGCTGCTATATAGCTGTTCAATTTCGATCCCTTTGAAATTAGTCTCACATACTACGTTCTAGATGACAGATAGAAAACTAACTCAACGTTATCTTCGCAAACTTACGCTTGCCTACCTGAAACACCCTCTCCAGTCCTGCCTTAACCTTTAATTTCTTGTCTATAACTTTCTCACCATCAATCTTCACAGCGCCCTGCTGAATCATGCGCATGGCATCGGAAGTGCTGCTGGTTAAACCGGCATCCTTGAGCAGGTTGGCGATGGGATAGCCCTCAGCATCGACTTCAAAAGTAAATTCAGGAATGTCATCGGGAATTTTGTTTTTGGCAAACTGAGCGATGAAAGCTTCACGCGCCTGTGTAGCTTCTTCTTCAGAATGAAAACGTGTGATGACTTCTTCGGCGAGCAGGAATTTTATGTCGCGTGGATTCTTACCCTCTGCCATAGCCTTTTTGAAGCCATCGATTTCTGCCAGTGGACGGAAGCTGAGCAATTCAAAATAGCGCCACATTAAATCATCAGAGATCGACATGATTTTGCCGAACATGTCTTTGGGTACATCATCAACACCGATGTAGTTGTTCAACGACTTGGACATTTTCTGCACGCCGTCCAGGCCTTCGAGAATCGGCATGGTTAAAACCACCTGTGGCTTCTGCCCTGCCTGTTCCTGCAACTGGCGTCCCATCAGCAGGTTGAATTTCTGGTCAGTACCACCAAGTTCAACGTCGGCTTTCAGCTCGACCGAATCATAACCCTGGATCAGCGGATACAGGAATTCGTGGATCGCAATCGCCTGGCCGCTTTTATAACGCTTGCTGAAATCATCACGCTCCAGCATACGGGCGACGGTACTGCTGGCGGCAAGCTTGAGCATGCCGGCGGCACCAACTTTGGTCATCCAGTGCGAATTGAACACCACCTCGGTTTTGCTTTCATCCAGGATTTTAAAAACCTGCTGGCGATAGCTTTTGGCATTTTCCTTCACTTCTTCTTCGGTCAGTGGTGGACGGGTCGCACTCTTGCCAGTCGGATCGCCGATCATGCCGGTAAAATCACCGATCAGGAAGACAATTTCGTGGCCAAGATCCTGAAACTGGCGCAGTTTGTTGAGCAATACCGTGTGCCCCAGATGCAGATCAGGCGCAGTGGGATCAAATCCAGCCTTGATACGTAATGGGCGGCCTTCCTTCAGTTTGGCAACCAGATCATCCTCAATGAGAATCTCATCAGACCCTCGTTTGATGATTTCCAACTGGTCATTTATCGATACTTCACTGCTACTCATTACTGTTTCCTGTACTGGTTTCCACACTAAAAGCGGTATATGATGCCTGTGGTTTGACTCTTTCTCAACTTATAGTGGTAAAGTACAGAAAATAAGTTTAAAAAAGAAGCTCAAATAAGCAAATTCAGCTGGCGCAAATCATTGACCTGCTGGCATTTAGCAACTACATTTGCTTAATAACATAATAATTTTCTTGAATATTTTTCAAAGGTTTATCTGGCACAATAATGGCGTTCATTAACAAAGACTTTCGCTTTCAGGAAAAACAGGATAAACATCCTCGTCTGCGCTGGCTGCTTTTTGCGGCCGGCTGCGCCGTTCTGGGCGTAGTAATCGCTAATACCAATACTGAAAGCAGCCGCTCTGATGCTGAAATCCTGGTCGCTGATGAGCTGCCCGCCTTCACTGAAAACAAACCCTCTCCAGAGACAGCAGCCCGCCTGAGTTTTCAGCTGACCCTGCCTGAGTTACAGGCACAGCAGAAAATTATCGATGACATCAACCATGAGCCGCCAAAGCAATGGCGTGAGTTCAAGGTCAAGTCGGGCGATACCCTGGCAGCATTGTTCAAACGCGCCGGTATCAAACCTCAGCAGCTCGATGAGATGATGAAATCAGGCAAGGCAGCCAAGCAACTGACTCGCATTTACCCCAAAGACATTCTTCGCATCCTGACCGATGATGATAAAAACCTGCTGGGTCTGCGTTACGAAATCGACCATGCCAGCTACCTGATGATCGAACGTAAAAATGGCGTACTCGAAGCCAATACGTTTAAACACGAGATTGAAACCCGCACCGCACACGCCAGTGGCACCATTGACTCATCCCTGTTCCTCGCTGGAAAGGAAGCCGGGATTTCACAGAACCTGATTATGGAACTGGCTGGCATCTTTGGCTGGGACATCGACTTTGTCCTCGACATTCGCAAAGGTGACAGCTTCACCGTAGTTTATGAAGAGCTATATCATAACGGCGAAAAAATAAAGGATGGCAACATTCTGACGGCTGAGTTTGTCAATCAGGGCAATACCTATCAGGCCGTTCGTTACACCAACCCTGAAACCAACAGAAGTGAATATTTCACTCCGGATGGCAAGAGCATGCGCAAGGCATTCCTGCGCTCACCGGTCAACTTCACCCGCATCAGCTCAGGCTTCACCACCCGACGTTATCACCCGATACTGCACAAGTTCCGTTCGCACAAGGGGACAGATTACGCAGCCAAACGTGGCACCCCGATTGTTGCCTCCGGTGATGGCAAGATCGTACACCGAGGCCGCAAGGGTGGTTACGGCCGTACCATCATCATTCAGCACGGCACAAAATACAGTACACTGTATGCACATCTCAACAGTTACAAACGCGGGCTGCGCGTAGGCTCTAAAGTTAAACAGGGGCAGACTATCGGCTTCCTGGGCAGTTCCGGCCTGGCTTCCGGCCCACACCTGCATTACGAGTTCCGCGTTAACGGTGTTCACCGTAATCCATTGACGGTGAAACTGCCCACGTCCAAACCTGTGCCCAAACGCTATCGTGCTGACTTTGAGTTGATGACCACGCCTTTGTTGGCACAGCTCAACCTGCTTACCCGCACTCAGGTTGCTTTAAACAACTAACACCACACAGGATAAGTCATGCCTGAGTATTATGTGGGTTTGATATCCGGCACCAGCATGGACGGCATCGATACCGCGCTGGTCGATTTTTCTGATAGCGACACACCCAAACTTGTTTGCACTCACAGTCATTGCTGGCCCGATGACGTTTATCAACAATTGCTGGCCAGCCGCAATATTCCCGATGACCAGCTTGAACAGCTGCACCCGTTGGATATTCGTCTTAGCGAAATTTTTGCCGAGGCAACACTGGCTTTGCTGGACAAAGCTCAGATCAGGGCTGAAGAGATTATCGCCATCGGTAATCACGGTCAGACCATTCGGCACCGCCCCGATGCCACACAGCCTTTCTCATTGCAGTTTGGTGATGCAAAAACACTGGCACAGACAACAGGTATTCGTGTGGTCAGTGATTTTCGAACCACCGACATAAAAGCTGGCGGTCAGGGTGCCCCCTTAGCCCCCGCTTTTCATAATGCTGTTTTCCGAAGCGCCATTGAGAACCGAGGCGTACTTAACCTTGGCGGCATTGCCAATATCACGGTATTGCCCGCCGATAAAACGCAATTGGTCATCGGTTTTGATACCGGCCCGGCCAATAACATGATGGATGCATGGATGGCAGAAAGCTCTGCTGAAAGCTTTGACAAAAACGGGGAGTTCGCACGTAGTGGTCAGATTATTGATGGCCTACTAAAACAATTTTTAAGCGATGCCTATTTTAAAACTGCACCACCCAAGAGCACCGGCTTTGAGCAATTTAATCTGGACTGGTTAAAGGCACAGCTTGAATACTATCCAGATAAAAATTTGAGTGGTGCAGACATACAGGCAACCCTGTGTGAACTCACCGCCCAAAGTATCGCTAATGATATTGCTGAATTCGCACAAAATATTAGTCATCTGCTGGTCTGCGGCGGCGGCGTGCACAATCGTTATTTGATGGAAAGAATTCAGCAGCAGTTACCTGACTGCAAAGTAGAATCAACAGAAGTTTATGGTATTCACCCGGACTGGGTGGAAGCGATGGCCTTCGCCTGGATAGCAAAACAAACCATCAATAATCAGCCGGGAAACCTGCCTTCGGTAACGGGCGCGGCAAAAGCAACAGTACTCGGCAACATTACCGATCCCTGATATCAGCGCTGATCAATTGGCAAGTAAACACGTGGCGCAGCACCGGTATAGATCTGTGTTGGCCTGAAGATACGATTATTATCCAGCTGTTCACGCCAGTGAGCCATCCAGCCGGCAATACGCGCAACCGCAAAAATGGGGGTGAACTGGTCAGCCGGAAGCCCCATCTCGGTGTACAGAATACCTGAGTAATAATCGACATTCGGATACACGCCCTTAACACCCAGCACGTTCTCGCAGGCCTCTTCCAGCGCCAGTGCCGTTTCAAACATCGGGCTAAGGTTGCCTTTCTGCTCGGCATAATCCGCCATCAGTTTTTGCAGCACAGTGGCACGTGGATCCTTGGTTTTGTATTCACGATGGCCCATACCCCAGATCACCTCCTTGTCAGCCAGTCGCATATCGAGCCAGTCTTCAACATTCTCAGGACGACCAATATCCTCCAGCATCTCGACCACACGCTGGTTAGCACCACCGTGCAAAGGCCCGGCGAGCGCACCGATGGCAGAGGCGATAACCAGGAATGGCATCGCCAGTGTTGAACCGGTCACCATTGCAGTAAAAGTCGAGGCATTAATGGTGTGCTCGGCATGCAGCACCAGACAGGCATCCATGATTTTCGCTTCCAGCGGATCAGGCTCACAGCCTTTCATCATGTACAGGAAGTTTTCAGCGTGAGTCAGGTCACGGCGCGGCTCAATAGGGTCGTAACCATTACGCACTTGCTCCCACATCGCGACAATGGTCGCCATACGGGCAATAATTTTTACCGACATAGAGTGGATGAAGTAGGTATCTTCCTCTTCATAGGCGTCGGTCAGAATCTCTTCACCACCATAGAACATGCCCAGACTGGCAATCGCCGTTTGCAGCATTTCCATCGGGCGGCCACTGGGCGGCAGGTATTTCATGATTTCGCGCACGTTATATTTGACCCGGCGCTCACCACGCAGTTGCAGATCAAAATTTTCCAGCTCAACTGAAGTCGGCAGCTCACCGTTGAGCAGCAACATGGCAGTTTCTTCAAAGGTACTATTCGCTGCGAGCTCGGCAATATCGTAACCACGATAAGACAGAATCCCTTTTTCACCATCAATGGATGAAATGTCAGATTTTGTCGCAGGCACACCTGCAAGTCCGGGCACGTACTCGCTCATATTAGCTTCCTATGAAAAACGGCCGCATAGCTTAACAAACAACGCGGAAAATGTATTCTACAACTAAAAAAGGCGCACTCTGCGCCTTCGGTAAATCATTTGGCTTTCAGCCAGCTAAACTGAAAAAGAAGAGCCACATCCACAGGTGCTTTTGGCGTTGGGATTGCTGATGACAAAGCGCGAACCTTCCAGACCATCAAGAAAATCCACGGCCGAGCCTGCCAGATACTGCATGCTCATTGAATCAATTAACATAATGACGCCATCTTTCTCGATTTTGATGTCATCATCAGTCACATTTTCATCAAAATCAAAGCCATACTGAAAACCTGAACAACCGCCACCGCTTACGGTAACGCGTAATTTCAGGTTTGGATTACCCTCTTCTTCGATCAACTTTTTGACTTTAGCCGCCGCTGCATCGGTAATTTCAGCCGTTTGCTCGACGACACTGGGGCGCATCGGGGTAAATGAAACTTCAATACTCATAACTTTATATCACTGCACATATTAGAAGCTGTTAATGTAGCATTACCTGAGTAAAATAGTCAAGTATTGCACAAACTATCTACCCGGATCAGGCCATGGCTAGACCGGTTCCGTGCCCTGCGCATGCTCATCATCAATGTCTTCAACAGCTCTCTCTTCCACGACATGATGTTCCAGCAGCTTCTTCTCGCTTTCATGCACCATCTTGCCATTCACTTCTGAACCGCTGGCCATTTCCAGCAAATTATAGTGCACATCACCGGTAATGCGCGCCTTGCCGGACAACTCCAGCTTTTCGCTGGCGTAAACATTACCAATCACCTCACCATTGATAATCGCAAACGAAACGCTGATATCACCTTCTACACAGCCTTTGTCGCTTACGACAAAAGCAGAATTACCATTATTTTCAGCAACCACGTTGCCAACGATTTTTCCATCCAGGTGCAAACCACCTTCGAATTTAACATCACCGTGAATTTCCATACTCTGACCTATCAGGGTATCAATCTTGGATGACCTTATTTTGTTTTTATTGCCCCACACTTTTTACTCTCCTACTGCTGTTAAATCAGCCCATGAAAACTGCTCATCAATCGGATCTATTTTACTGGACCTGGGTTTTACTTTAACCCGCATATATTCCGGTTGAAACGCTTCTGGCAGTGTCATGGTGCCACTGAATTTCTGAAAATATTTAAAGCCAAAGTTAATCGGATTTTTTACATCTTTTGAAACTTCACTCAATTTAATTACTTTTGTCTGCCCAGCATTCGAGCCACCCAGCTCGACATCAATACTGCCTCTGGCAAAGCGATCATTCCGGCCACGTTGACTCACCATAATCTGGTACTGGTAAACACCATTAGCCACATCAGGCTTAAGCTGTATGGTTTGAATCATCAGGCTACGCTTGGTATCACCTGGAGCGATAATGCTTTTATAGAAAGATAACTCCTTCTTAAGTTCCAATACTTCAGCCTGCGCCTCAGTCAGTGAAATTTTAAGCTGTTCGGATGCACCATCATCAATCGTGCTATTACGCTCTAGCATAGCAGCCTGACGCTGACTTTCCGTATTTTGCATATTTAGATCCAGGATCTGCTGCTCCAGATCTGCAATATAATTCTCTGCCTCTGACTTATCATAACCAGCAGCACGCTGGCCATAGGCAAAAGAAAGCCAGATCATCAGCGCAATCACACCTAACAGAAACAGTAAATTCAAAGCCCACAAACCGGGGCGCTGAATGGTAATTAAAATTCGACTTTGTACTGGTTTGTAATTCATCAGGGCATTAAGGCTGGCTTGTCTAATCCAGCAGTCTCCTCTAGTTCAAACATAATATTCATATTCTGAATAGCCTGACCTGCGGCGCCTTTGACCAGGTTATCGATCACCGATGAAACCACCACCGTATCGCCAGCCTGTGGCTGAAAGACTGAGATCCGGCAGATATTCGCACCCTTTACCGAACGGGTTTCCGGCATGGTGCCTTTTGGCAACACATCGACAAAAGGCTCATCCTTATAACGCTCCTGGTACAGCGCCAGCAAATCAACCTCGGTATTTTTAAGCACCGCGTACAGACTGGCTTCGATACCACGAATCATCGGCACCAGATGGGGCACAAAGGTCAGGCCCACCGAATGACCGGCAGCACCAGCCAGCATCTGGCGAATTTCCGGCAGGTGGCGATGGCCATCAACCGCATACGGTTTAAAACTTTCTGATGCTTCGCATAATAAAGACGCCACATTGGCACCACGACCGGCACCACTGACGCCTGACTTGGCATCGGCGATCAGGTGCTGGTCATCGATCAGGCCATTCTCAATCAGGGGTAAAAACCCAAGCCCCACTGCCGTTGGATAACAGCCCGGATTTGCCACCACTCTGGCATTGGCTACCGCAGCGCGATTAATTTCAGGCAGTCCATACACCGCCTCAGCCAGCACATCGGCACAGGCGTGTGGCATGCCGTACCACTGCTGCCATTCGGCGGTATCTTTCAATCTGAAATCAGCCGCCAGATCGACCACTCGGGTTCCCTGCGCAAGCAGCTCGGGTACCAGCTTCATCGCCGTGCCATTGGGCGTGGCAAAAAACACCAGATCACAGCTGCCCAGTGATTTTGCATCCGGCTCAGAGAAGCAGACATCGGTAAAGCCGCGCAAATTCGGGTAAGTATCAGCCACAGGCTTACCGGCTTCTGAACGTGACGTCACCATTTTTAGATCCACTTCGGGATGCGACACCAGCAGGCGCAGCAGCTCTACGCCGGTATAACCGGTGCCACCTACAATACCGACAGAAATCACGCCATCACTCCTTTATTAACAGTCTTCGTTTTCATATTTTTCTTTTCAGCTCTACTCTTTACCCGGTTTTCTGTATTATTAAGCCCACAACAATAAACATTCAACAAAGTGTAGCGGTTAATTAAAATGTTATGGGTTAAATCTTTTCATATTATTTTCATGGTGACCTGGTTCGCCGCTTTATTCTATTTGCCGCGACTTTACGTCTACCACGCCAGCGCAGAGGATTCTATCAGCATGGAGCGCTTTAAAATCATGGAGCGCAAATTATTTTGGGGCATCGCCACCCCCGGCGCACTGATTACCATCGTTTTAGGCTTCTGGCTGATTGCCATGCTGGAGATCCCCATCCTTTCAACCCTCTGGCTACAGCTCAAAATAGCACTGGTTGTACTGCTGGTAATTTACCATGTCTGGTGCGGCAAGCTGATGATCGACTTCAGAAATGACCAGAATACGCGTTCACACAAATGGTACCGCGTGTTCAATGAACTACCCGTATTTGGACTAATGGCGATTATCCTGCTGGTCGAACTACAACCCACTTTTTAGAGATACTGCTCCAGCTCCTCCAGAGCCTGTCGGTAGACATCGCGTTTAAAAGAAATAATTTCATCCACTGGCGACCAGTAATCTACCCAGCGCCAGCGGTCAAACTCGGGCTTGTCACACTCACTCAGATTAAAATCATTTTCAGTGCCGATGAGCTTGAGACAGAACCAGATCTGTTTCTGGCCAATACACAGCGGTTTCGAGTGCCGCCGTAACAAATGATCAGGAATATGATAACGCAACCAGTCACTGGTCTGACCCGCTACCTCAACATGCTCGGGTAACAGGCCGGTTTCCTCCTGCAGTTCGCGATACATCGCATCTACCGGCGATTCATTTTCATCAATACCGCCCTGCGGGAACTGCCAGGCATCCTGGCCACAACGACGCGCCCAGAAAACCTTGCCTTCGGGATTACATAAAACAATCCCGACATTCGACCTATAGCCTTTTGAATCAATCACTTAAGCAAAACACCTGTCTATGAATCAGCCCTGTCAGGCCCAATTCACAAAAAATTATTAATTAGCCTCATACTAGCAGACAATATAAAGTTCGAACAATGAAATAGGCTCATGGTTCCCGACAAAATAGTATTTATTAGGCTGGTCAGATTCGCCACAAGCCTTTACCATCCACACCCTGAATATAATTTTGGAAATCACACATGGCACTGGCGCTTTTTGACCTGGACAACACACTACTGGCTGGCGATAGCGACTACCTCTGGGGCTGTTTTCTCAGCGACAGGGGGCTGGTCGATAAGGAATTATACGAACAGGCCAACCTGCGTTTTTACGAGCAGTACAAACAGGGCACGCTCGATATCCACGAATTCCTCAACTTTGCGCTGACCCCGCTGGCAGAAAATGATTTTGATCGCCTGCAGGCCTTTCATGTTGAGTTCATGGAATCAATCCACGAAATCATGACTGAAGCCGGGCAAGCCAGGATCAACCAGCATCGCGAACAGGGTGACTACATTGTCATCATCACCGCAACCAACAGCTTTGTTACCGGCCCGATTGCCGAGGCCTTTGGCGTGGACCACCTGATCGCCACCGAACCGGAAATTGTCGATGGCCAGTACACTGGCAAGGTTGCCGGCACACCCTGTTTTCAGGCTGGTAAAATCACCAAACTGAACGAATGGCTGGAACAAACCGGAAAAAACCTGGAAGGCAGTTATTTCTACAGCGACTCACACAACGACCTGCCGCTGCTGGAACAGGTAACCCACCCGATAGCGGTTGATCCCGACGAGCAGCTGAAAGCCATCGCACAGGAAAGGGGATGGAAAATCGAGACTTTTAGATAACATCAGTTGTGTAGGTGCGAATTCATTCGCACACAGTACCAATCGAAGCAGTGCTGTTCGAATAAATTCGAACCTACAAAAACAATCAAGCCTTGGGCAGCGTCACACCCTGCTGCCCCTGATACTTACCCGCACGATCAGCATAGGACGTTTCACATACTTCATCCGACTCAAAAAACAGCATCTGTGCAACACCTTCATTCGCGTAAATCTTCGCTGGCAGCGGTGTGGTATTAGAGAACTCCAGCGTGACATGGCCTTCCCACTCGGGCTCCAGTGGCGTTACATTAACGATGATGCCACAACGGGCATACGTTGATTTACCCAGGCAGATGGTCAGCACGCTACGCGGGATCTTGAAGTTCTCAACGGTGCGTGCCAGCGCAAAAGAGTTTGGTGGAATAATGCATACATCACCCTTGAAGTCGACAAAACTGTGCTCGGAGAAGTCCTTGGGATCGACAATCGCCGAATTGATGTTGGTGAAGATCTTGAATTCATCGGCACAACGCACGTCGTAGCCATAGCTGGAAGTGCCATAGGAAATAATGCGCCCGCCCGCCTCATCCGTTCTCATCTGGCCTGCTTCAAACGGCTCGATCATGCCCTCAGCCGCCATGCGGCGTATCCATTTATCCGATTTTATGCTCATGTTGCTGTCTTTTAGTTCTGGTTGTTCTGAATGACGGGGGATTGTATCAGGTTATTTCTGGGCTGGCATTCTGGTAAGACGCTGTAACAACAAATCTTCCAGATCGCGGCGACTATCCAATATCGCCATAATTAAAACCCGTTCACTTTCCAGTCGGTAAATAATGCGCCACGGTTTCGAAATCAGCTCATGGTAATGATTAATACCCACATCCTGCAACTCAGGTACAACCCGGCCTCTACCAGACTGCGCGTTTAAGGATTCGGCTTTTTTCTCAAGCCTGCCTAATACAGCCAGCGCATTATCAATACTCTCAGCTGCTATATGATTAACAATGGCTTCAAGATCAGCACGCGCCGTCCTGCTCCAGTAGACTTTTTTATTGCTCATCCTGCTGCTTCCTTGCCTCAAGCTGCTCTCGCAGATCGCTAAACACCTCATCCTGAGGTATCAATTCATCATTTTGAATATCGGCTTCACCCTGCACCATTAGCTTGAGCATTAGCAAGCCTTCACGTTGACGCTGGAATTGTTCGTAATCCTGAACCACCGCCGCGGCACGGCCATTTTGAGTTATCACCAATGAACGGGGATTATCGTGAATTTGTTTTAAAAGCTGACTGGCTTCGGCTTTAAAGTCACTAAGACTGAGCACAGTATCCATAGTTACACCTAATTCGGTCTGAATTTGGGTTGATTGTACTATTGACACATAAAGGGGATCAAATTTAATTAATCAAGCAGGCCGGGGCGGTCTTTTTTCGGCTCTGATAGCTTTGGGTTAAAGTGAATGGTTAAGTATTGTGTCCCTAGAACTTGCAGGCTTCATCCGTTCTACCTTGCTGAAAACGTGCACACCCTACCTGACTTTCTCATAAAACAATTTTAAATTTTTATCTTTTGGATATATAGCAAGTCCCTTCTTCAAAAGGGAAACAGCTTTTTCATGTTGCTTTGTGGATATCATTAGTTCAGCACACAATTGATATAGTGATACTAGATTACCAATCTTTGGACCATTAATTGCCTTACCAAGAAGTTTAATAGCATCATTATGCCGATTAATACCCGCCATAAGTTTTGCGCAGGCTTGATATAGGAGGACTTGACCTGTCATACCCGGCATTTGAATAGCCTTTTCAATTAATTCAATTCCTTCTTGTGTCCGTCCCGCTTTATTCATCAGTTTTGCGCAAGCTTGAAACAAAACTACTTTATTTGCTAACGCAGGTGCGCTGATGCCCTTCTTCAGCATTTCGATAGCATCATCTAATCTTCCGTCTTTCACAATTATTTCAGAGCAAGTTTTGTAAAGGTAAGCATGATTATGTGCGCTTTTGTCTGCAATTCCCGTTTCAAGTATCTCAATTGCATCATCTAAACATCCTTGCTTCTCAAGCATCTCAGCACACATTTTATATAGCTGATCCTTGTCCTTCATATTGGATACCAACAACCCCTGCTTTAATACTTTAACGGCATCATCAATTTTTCTGGCGCGAAACAATAGCTTCGCGCAAACAAGATAAATAGAAGGTTCCAACGATATAACAGGGAGCGACATGGCAGCCTTGAGAAATTTGACACCAGTATCTGTATTGCCAGATTTTTCCATAATAGTGGCAAACTTGTGGTAGAGCGGTACAGGATCTTGAATTAATTTTGAAGAGATACCTTTATTTAAAAGTTCTGCTGCCTCATCAATTTGATTATTTTTCATCATTAATTCAGCACATAAACAATAAATATCCTTTTTATCTATTATTCTTGCATCTGCCAGG
>JAPHSZ010000222.1 GCA_026196545.1 Gammaproteobacteria bacterium | reverse complement strand
GGTGCTCAGACCCAACACTTCCCAGTCCTGCATACCACCACGGTACCATTTGATCTTATTAGCTGGATAACCCATCTTCAGCAGGCTCTTAATGTTATTAGGTGACTGACCACACCACATACCATTACAGAACATCACCAGGGTCTTGGCCTTTGAGAAATCACGGTCATCTTCATCACCGCCAACATTAAATTTATCTTCCATAATCTCACCAATCGAAATGGCATCAGCCTTGGCTGCATTCAGCTTGGTCCATGGAATATTGATTGAACCAGGAATAGTACCTTTCTTTGTCCAGTCAGGTGTACGTGAATCGATCACCAGAATACTATCATCACCATTTGCCATTTTTGACAGATAATCCATCACTTCAAGCTCAGCGATAGTTTCAACGCCCGGTGCAAGCACCATTGGCTGAATACAAAATGGAGGACAGGGTCGCGAAGTCTTTGCAAAATCCTGTTTAATGGTATTACTGTTATCCTGGTTACGTGTAATTTTTGTCTTCTTGCCGTGGTTAACTACTTCTACACTCATTACGCCTTTAGAAATACCAACGGGTTTACCTGCCGCAAGTGCATTTGCTGAAAATACAAAGCTGGCCGCTACTAGAGATATCGTCATTGCTCTTATCATTATTTACTCCTACCTTTCTGGTTTATTTTTCTACATTATTGTTGATTGCTCAAATGAACAATTACAAATTCTAATCACACTCAGGCTCTTCTTCCTCTGCAGGCTTTTTATCACCAGCTTCTTCGCCTTCTTTTTTAGTCTCATCAGTCGCCTCATCTGCAAAAATGGCGCACGCTTTAACAGGCAAACTAAAACCGGCCTGTACCGACGTAAAAAATAATAGAGAAAAAACAACTAAAACTGTTTGTATCAAACGGCTCATACACCCTCCTACGATACGGTTAAAACGAGGTAAAGCACCTTGAGTGCTCAATAATACCCTTATATCCGATTATTTTACAAGCCGGAAGTTCCTTCTTTTAATTTTCCTAAATACCCGTATAAATTAATGGCTTTGCACTCATTAATCTTTTTCTACCAGTATTGCTTCATCAGAAAATAGCTGCTCTATAGTTTCACGTTGCCTGACGACATGAGCACTATCACCATCTACCATAATCTCGGCCACTCTTGGTCGACTATTATAATTTGAGCTCATACCAAAACCGTAGGCGCCGGAAGAGCGCACTGCAAGGTAATCACCCTGATGCAGGGCAAGCTCACGATTCTTTCCTAAAAAATCACCCGTCTCGCAAATTGGGCCAACCACGTCATAAACCTGTGCAGTTTCATTTTCCCTGGGAACCAGCGGCACAATGTCCTGCCAGGCGCTATACAGCGAGGGTCGAATCAAATCATTCATGGCAGCATCAACAATCGCAAAATTGTGCTCTTCGCCGTGTTTTAGATATAAAACTTCGGTGAGTAAAATACCCGCATTTCCGGCAATAGCCCGCCCCGGTTCAATGATGATCTCAAGATCACGCCCTTGCAGGCGTTCAACCAGCGCCCTGGATAATTCATCAGGCTGGGGTGGCTGCTCGTCACGATAGCAAATACCCAGGCCTCCGCCAAGATCCAGATGCTGCAACACGATATCTTCCTCTGCCAGCCGATCAACCAGAATGAGCACTCGATCCAGTGCATCAACAAAAGGCGTTATCTCGGTTAACTGTGAACCGATATGGCAATCAATGCCAATGATGTTAATCGCATCCATGGCCTGCGCTTTTTTATAAACAGCCAGCGCCTGCTCAATCGGAATACCAAACTTGTTTTGCTTCAGGCCGGTTGAAATATACGGGTGTGTTTTTGCATCCACATCCGGATTAACGCGCAATGAAACCGGTGCTTTGGTATTTTTTGTCGCCGCAATTTCAGCGATCACTTCCAGCTCGGCTTCTGACTCGACATTAAAGCAGCGTATCCCCGCTTCCATGGCCCGCTCAATTTCATCAGCTCTTTTTCCTACCCCTGAAAAGACTACTTTATCAGCTGAACCACCCGCACGTAGCACGCGCTCTAGCTCGCCAACCGAAACAATATCAAAACCTGAACCCAGTCTGGCCAGCACATTGAGCACCGCCAGATTTGAATTGGCTTTTACGGCGTAACACACCAGATGCGAATGCCCGGCCAAGGCGTCATCGAAGGCTTTCCAGTGCCGCTCAAGTGTAGCGCGTGAATAAACGTAGCAGGGTGAACCCCATTCAGCGACACCTGCCTGCAGGTCTACGCCTTCAGCAAACAGGCGGCCATCCTGGTATTTAAAGTGATCCACGATTTATCTCCCTGCTGGCTAACGCCAATATTTCAGCGGGTGTATTGATGGTACTCGCTTCCTTCTCTGCATCAGGCAGATACAGCGGGCCAGTTTTTCCACAGGCAGAAACCAGTAGTATTAGTATCAGGGGCATCGATAAACGCATCATCATGGTCTTGGATTTTTGTATTAAAGGCTGAATTATTGCAATATTCCGCCTGTACGCATACCCCAACCACCCCCTGAGACCATAAAAATCATGCCTGAACTGGATGCCATCGAAATAGAAACTGGAGCCAGCCCTGACGCAGCCGTTATCTGGCTACATGGCCTGGGCGCTAATGGCAACGATTTTGCCCCCATTATTCCACAGCTGCATTTACCCCCTGAACTGTCCGTGCGCTTTATCTTCCCGCACGCACCGGTTAGGCCCATCAGCATCAACCAGGGTTACCAGATGCCCGGCTGGTATGATATCGCCAGCCTTAATATTGTCGATGATGAAGATGAAGCGGGGATCAGTCAGTCCAGTGAGGCTATTCGCGCTATTTGCCATCACCAGCAGGTGCTCGGTATTGCTTCTAATCGCATTATTCTGGCCGGCTTTTCTCAGGGCGGGGCAATTGCATTGCACTGTGGCCTCAGCCATCCGGACCCCCTGGCGGGTATCATGGCGCTTTCAACCTATCTGCCCCGATGTACTCCATTACACGGCCGTGCCAACCAGAATATTGATATTTTTATGGCACACGGCCAGCAGGACGACGTGGTCGCGCCCGATTATGGGCGTTTAAGCCGCGAACATCTGGAAAAATCGGGATATTCCGTCAATTGGCACGAATACGCCATGCAGCACAGTGTCTGCCTGGAGGAGATACATGATATCAGTGAATGGTTAATTAAGGTGCTTGAGGCATAAATACTAAAGATTTTCACCCATCTCATGCTAGTATCAGCACGACGTTGTCTTTTTGCTGTTCATATATGAAAGATAAAGAAATCACTTTAAGTCTGGGTATCACGCCTGCTGAACCCCTCTGGAAAATCGCACCCACCCGCGATGAGGATGGCAATCGCGTCAGTGATTTACTGATGATTATCCCCAAACTCAAATCCAGACCCAGACATCATATACAGAACACCCTGTCAGAAATCGACGCTGCACTCAATCAATTCAAACATCTGGTATTATTTGCGAATGTGGACATGAAATTGAATACCCTGTGGGTTTCATTTAAGGCTCAGCCCGGTTTATTTGCAGAAATCACCCATTCCCTGAAACTGCACGTACCTGAAGCCATGGTTGTCGGGGACATGTATAATCCTATTAATAATAAATAAAAACCATAGAACTGCTTATGAACGACAAACCTTTAGATTTTAACGCTTACACTGAAATGAAAGACGTCATGGAAGAAGTGCTTCCAGAACTACTAAACACTTTCGTCGAATACATGCCGGAACAACTCAATGACCTGAATAAGGCCATTGAAGATAATAATCCAGACCTACTGTTTGGCATTGCACACCGTATGAAAAGCTCCTGCAACAGCCTGGGCGCTCTGGGTCTGGCCAAAATTGCTGAAAGCATCGAAATGATCGGTCGCGGCGGAAGCATAGAGGGTGCCAGCGAAATCACCCCTCAGTTTGCGGAGCAGCTCGACGAAGTAATCAGCTTTTTCAAACAGGAACTAAAAGAACTGGGATAAATTTACCCGGCTAAATTCGTTTGCTGGCTTCGGCTACCGCCCTGCGTACCTGTGCGGGTGCAGTACCGCCGATATGATTGCGCGCCGCCACCGAGCCTTCCAGTGTCAGCACCTCAAACACGTCTTCACTGATCATTGTTGAGAACCCCTGTAATTCTTCCAGGCTCAACTCGCTGAGATCGAGCTCTTTTTCCAGCGCGACGGCCACCGCACTGCCCACCACCTCATGGGCATCACGAAATGGCAGGCCTTTACGAACCAGGTAATCAGCCAGATCGGTTGCGGTAGAAAACCCCTGTTTGGCTGCCGCGTACATATTCGCGCGCCTGCACTCAATTGCAGGGACCATATCCGCAAAAGCGCGCAATGAACCCAGCACTGTATCCAGGGTATCAAACAAAGGTTCTTTGTCTTCCTGATTGTCCTTGTTATAAGCCAGGGGCTGGGACTTCATCAGGGTCAGCAGACTGACCAGGTTGCCATTGACCCGCCCAGTTTTGCCCCTGACCAGCTCGGGCACATCGGGGTTCTTTTTCTGCGGCATGATCGACGAGCCGGTGCAGAAGCGATCCGGCAGGTCGATAAAATTAAACTGTGCCGAAGACCAGATGACTAGCTCCTCGGACATGCGTGACAGATGCGTCATCAGCATCGCCGAAGCCGAACAGAACTCAATGGCGAAATCACGATCACTCACAGCATCCAGTGAATTTGCTGTCGGCGCACTAAAGCCCAGTTCCTCTGCCGTAAAATCTCTATCGATAGGATAACTGGTTCCCGCCAGGGCGGCCGCGCCCAGGGGGCACATATTCATGCGCTCCCGGCAATCTTCATAACGCGAAACGTCACGTGCAATCATTTCAAACCAGGCCAGCATATGGTGGCCAAAGGTCACCGGTTGTGCCACCTGCAAATGGGTAAAACCCGGCATAATGGTATCGGCTTCTTTTTCTGCCAGTGCCAGCAGGCCCTGCTGCAGCCTTTTTGCTTCACTGATCACATAGCCAGTCTGTTCGCGCAGATACAGGCGAATATCCGTGGCCACCTGATCGTTGCGCGACCGGCCGGTATGCAAACGCTTACCCGCATCACCAATAATTTCCGTCAGGCGTGCTTCAATATTCATGTGCACATCTTCACTCGCCACCGACCATTCAAATTCACCGGCTGCAATTTCCTGCTCAACCTGATCCAGGCCTTTAAGAATCGCAGACAAATCATCATCCGATAAAACCACCACCTTGTTCAGCATGCGTGCATGCACGCGCGAACCTTCAATGTCCTGTTTATACATTCGCTGGTCAAACTCTACCGATGCGGTAAACGCCTCGACAAAGGCATCCGTCTGTTCACTGAAGCGTCCACCCCAGGACTGGTTTACTCTGGCTGGTTCTTTCTGGTCTTTTGTACTCATATCTACGCCCGCTTACACGGTTCTTCTGGCTGGTTTATTTGCTCAGATAATTACATCTGGCCGTTATAACCTGCGAGTATATCAGGGATACAAAGGCTTAACCCAGCCCCAACCTTAACTTTCTGAATCAACACCTGTTTTCACTTGCAATCTGCCATCGCTCGACTATCTCTAGTAAACATGAATAATAAATTATCATTTATCGACCTCGACCTTGATGACACTGGCTTACTGCCAAATTTCTGTGACGTTAATGTTATTTTTATGCTGATTTTACTGGTCGAATTACTGGCGCTGGTGCTGACTTCCGCCCCTGCTACTGTCGCCTTCTGGGATCAGCTCGCCTTTCTTTCCATGCTGATGTTATGGATCGGCCTGCTCAATGCCACTGTACTGTGCAAAACACGTCGCTGGTTAAATGCCCTGCCAACTCGAACTGGTATTTTTTTAAGCTTTACCATAATGATGCTTATCAGTTTTGGCTTCAGCCTGCTGGTTAGCCTTATTAATGATCGTTTAATGCTGGATGATCTCACTTCACCACTCAGCGATTACTTCCTGCCTCGCGTTATGCTCATCAGTGCCGTTATCTATGCAGTAACATTGCGCTATTTTTATGTACAGCAGCAGTGGAAAATACACATTCAGGCTCAATCTAAAGCCGAAATACAGGCGCTACGCGCTCGAATTCGACCTCATTTTTTATTCAACAGCATGAATACCATCGCCAGTCTTATTGCTATTAGCCCTGAAAAGGCTGAAAAAGCCGTGGTTGATTTATCTGACCTGTTTCGTGCCAGCTTACGTGAAAAAAACGCCAATACACTTGCAGATGAACTGGAGCTGACCAAAAGTTATCTTGATATCGAAACCCTACGACTGGGTGAACGCCTCAGCACAGAATGGAATATTGATCAGGCTATTCTTGATACAGAAGTTCCAGCGCTATGCCTGCAACCATTAGCTGAAAATGCTATTTACCATGGTATAGAGCCTCTTACCGATGGTGGCACTATTACTATTTCTGCCTCACAAAAAACCAACAGCTTGCTGCTTTCTGTGAGCAACCCACTGGGCAATGGCGCTATCTCAATTCATCAGGGCAACCACATGGCTCAGGACAATATCAGGCAACGCCTTAATCTGGTATACGGCAATAAAGCCTCTTTTAGTGTTGAGGAAAAGGATAATACTTACTCTGTTATTTTAACAATACCACTGGAAACGCATCGTATTTAGATCCATACTTTGCATGTATCATAGATACAACTTTTTGATTATTAACCACGGCTTTCTGTTTATGGATGCACTGAAATGAAAATTTTAATTGTTGATGACGAACAGCTGGCTAGACAACGTCTACATCATATGTTGTCATCATCAAATGAACATACCATTGTTGGTGAAGCGGCCACAGGTGAACAGGCACTCGTGCTCGCCCAAAAGCACAAACCAGACTTGGTCTTTATGGACATCAGAATGCCCGGAATGGATGGACTTGAAGCTGCGAGTAACTTAAATAAACTGGAAAAACCGCCCGCCATCGTTTTCACAACTGCCTTTAGTGAACACGCACTAAGTGCATTTGATACACATGCTATTGGCTATTTACTCAAGCCCATCAGGCAGGAGCAACTTGAAGATGCTATTCAATCTGCCAGCCGTTTGAACCGCGCCCAAATCACCCAGCTTAAAAATAATGAAACACCAAATGCACGCAGCAAAATCTGTGTAAAAATTCGTGGCACCCTTGAGCTGGTTCCAGTTGAAGATATAATTTATTTTAAGGCAGACCAGAAATACATAACACTACGCACCGATAATCATGAATACCTGATTGAAGAATCCCTAAAGGCGCTGGAAGCTGAATTTGAACATCGCTTTACTCGCATACACCGCAACGCCCTGGTTGCCGAACACTTTATAAATGGCCTGCAAAAAAATGATGAAGGCCATATCTGTCTCAGCTTCAAGCACATTAATGACCTGCTCGAAGTGAGCCGGCGTCATCTTCCAATGATTAGAAAAATTCTTAAATCTACCAGCAGCTAATGCTCTAATATTTTTAGATGAACTCTCATCTTCCTTTACACCATAAAACAATTTTAGTTACACGTCCTGAAGGACTGGCTGAATCTTTGTTGCAACGCATTAAAGATGCAGGCGGCCATGCAAAACATTATCCGGTTATAAAAATTTGCGATGTTGATGATGCTAACAGGCAACTTGCGATTATTAACAAGCTATCTGATTTCGATCTTGCTATTTTTATCAGTCCAACCGCAGTACAGCAAACATTGAGTAAAGTGAAATCGCTTCCAACGGGCCTTACTCTTGTCGTAATTGGTCGTAGTACCGAAGCCATGTTGAACAATCATGGACTACAGGCTGATATTGTTCCTGCAGATTTTCATACTGAATCACTGCTCAGGCATCCGGCTCTTCAGCAGGAAAAAATTAATGGGCAATCTGTTGTTATCTTCCGCGGCAAAGGCGGTCGTGAATTACTGGGTAAAACGCTATCCGAGCGAGGCGCATCGGTTAGCTATGCGGAAATGTATCAACGCATTAAAAACTCAATCAACTCTCTTAGTCACAACGAACTCAACAGTATTGATATGCTAACCGTAACCAGCAATGAAGGTCTGCAAAACCTGTATGATCTTACCAATGATAAATCATTACTAACCACGCGCCCCATTATTGTCCCCAGTCGTCGGGCACGCGCTCTAGCAAACCGGCTCGGGTTTGGCACTATCATCCAGTCGGAAAATGCAACCGATGATGCCTGCATGCAGGCTTTAGCTCTTTACTGGTCTACTAAGGCATGACTGGCAATTCACATTAGTTTTCTGAGATAATCAACAAACTCTAGGTTTACGGACAATTTATTATGGGACGTTTCATTACACTGGTTATTTTTATCATAGCAATAACCTCTGCTTTCACCATGTACAGGATGCAGGACGTTGGCTTTGTTAGCGCCGGCCTCGGAGACTATGAATATGAAACCACCCTGTTAATAGCCGGGGGTGCTCTTCTGCTTGGTATTTTTGCGCTCATGCTATTGGTCAAGCTTTACTTTCTGCTCCAGAAAATTTCTATTTTCTTTGGTGCCCGTCGCAGGGCACGCCTGTTGGAAAAATCTCGAATAGCCCTCTCCCATGGCCTGATTGAGCTCGCTGAAGGTCGCTTTGAACAGGCCGAAAAACTTCTGCTCAAATTAATCAAGCACAGTGATAATGCACTGCTCGCTTATCTTTCTGCCGCCAGGGCTGCACAAAAACAGGGCGAGCACGAACGCCGTGATGAGTATCTGCGCAAGGCGCATGAAACCACACCCACAGCTGAAATTGCCATCGGCCTGACCAAGGCCGAACTCCAGCTCGACCATGAACAATACGAGCAGGCTCTGGCAAACCTGTCGCATCTACATGAACTTTCACCCAACCATTTTTATATCGTCAAGCTTCTGATTAAAACCTATCATCATCTGGCAGACTGGAAAAACTTACAGTCTTTACTCGCTGAGGCAAAAAAACATGGCATTTTCCCCGATGACAAAATACTCAATCTTGAACTGGAAACCTGGTGCGGCCTGTTAAATGATCAGGCCCATGGTACTGATATCTCGTCACTAGAATCTATCTGGCAACAGGTGCCTGCTACCTTAAAGAAATATTCCAAACTCGTCGAACACTATGCCATTTTACTCATCAATGCTAATGCTAGCATCCAGGCTGAGCAGGTACTGAGAAACCATCTGGAATCACACTGGTCAGATACCACCATTGTGCTCTATTCAGAGCTTGATATTGCCATTGAAAACCACCAGTTTGAGCAGGTTGAAGGCTGGCTAAAAGAACACCCGCACAATGCAGCGCTTCTACTCGCGCTAGGTAAACTCTCTTTCAATATGAAATTATGGGGTAAGGCCCAGAATTATCTGGAGGCCAGTCTTTCTATTGAGGCCCAGCCGGAAACTTATCTAAAACTTGCGCATTTGCTCGAGCAGCATATGGATCAGCCCGAGCAGGCGCAAACTTATTATCAAAAAGGCCTGGAGTGTCTGGCTGGAAAGCAGCATGAAGAAATTACTGATACCACCGCTACACATAATAACGAAGCACCGGCACTAACCGTTGTGCAAACAGACCGGGTTTAAGCTACGGGTTTTTGAATCCCCATCGCTTTTAGAGCATCATCGGAATACTCAAACGAATCAGAAAAAATTTGAGTTTCCGGCAGGCCTTTGGCATAAAAAGCCGCCATACCAGATTTAACCATCGCAGGCGGCCCACTCAAATACACATCGTAGCCAGACAGGTCTGGATACTCATCCACTACCGCATCGTGCACATAGCCGGTTTTTCCCTGCCAGCCATCACTGTCTTCAGGCTCTGATAACACCGGCGTATATTTCAAATTTTTATGCTGTTCTGTCCAGCTGGTTACTATCTCATCCATGTATAAATCACGTCTGGATCTGGCACCACAAAACAGATGGATGTCCTGGTCAAATCCAATTTTAAATGCGTGTTCCAGCATGCCTTTTAGTGGCGCAAAACCTGTACCACCACCAACCAAAATTACCGGGCGGTTTGATTCTTCACGTAAATAATAACTCCCCAAAGGCCCTTCTATTTTTAACAGAGTCTTTTCCTTCATTTCTTCGAAAACATAATCACCAAAGTGACCATCCGGCACATGACGAATGTGTAATTCGATCAGGTCATCATCATGCGGAGCATTGGCAATGGAAAATGCTCGGCGCTTGCCATCCTTGAGAATAATTTCAAGATACTGGCCCGCAAAAAACTGCATGCGTTCAGTTTCCGGTAATTTCAGCTCAATTTTCATAATATCATGTGTCAACAGCTCCATCTTCTCTACACGACAGGGCAGGGTTTTCACCTCCACATCCTCACTTTTAGTTATTTCTGTTACCGCAATTTCGAGATCAGAACAGGCCAGAGACTGGCAGAACAGCGCCTTGCCCTGCTCATAAAGCTCCTTTGCCCCCGCTTTCAGGGCACCGTCTTTATATTTCACCTGACCAGAAATGACCTCACCGGCACAATTACCACAGGCACCATTTCGGCAACCATACGGCAGGCCAATACCCTGACGCAGTGCAGCATCCAGAACGGTCTCATTCTCTTCAACGGTAAATTCGTGCCCTGAAGATGGCACTGTAACGTGGTAACTCATGTAAAATATTTGCCTATCTCTGCTCTAAATGATAACTAATCTCATTTTACTTGTATTTTAGTATAAAAGAAAACACTTATAATAAACGGCTTTACCGTATAAAGGTAAAGCATACAGGAAATTAACATGGCCCAGCTCAAAGTCTTTAGTACCGGCATTTGCCCTATTTGCGACAAAACCAAACAATTGTTAAAAAAATGGGGTATTCCCTACGAAGAAATTCGCATAGATACTGACATGGAAGGCCGTCGAGAATTTATCGAAGTCACCAATGGTGCCCGCACCGTGCCCCAGATTACCATCAACGGAAAATGGATCGGTGGTTTCAGCGAGCTGACCGAGTTACATATGGACGATGAGCTTGATCACCTGATGGAGTCTTCCTGATCTAAAACTCTAGCCTAAAATCTTCAACTCATCCCAGATTTCATCCACCCGCTGTTTTACTTCTTCATCCATGACAATTGGTCTGCCCCACTCCCGATCGGTTTCACCCGGCCACTTGTTGGTGGCATCGATACCCACTTTTGAGCCGAGGCCCGATACCGGTGAGGCAAAATCAAGATAATCGATCGGGGTGTTTTCGATCATGGTGAAATCACGTACCGGATCGACCCGTGTAGTCATCGCCCAAATGACATCCTTCCAGTCGCGGGTATTGATATCGTCATCGACCACGATAACAAACTTGGTGTACATGAACTGGCGTAAGAATGACCAGACACCCATCATCACGCGCTTGGCGTGGCCGGGATACTGTTTTTTCATGCTGACCACGGCCATGCGATAAGAGCAGCCTTCGGGTGGCAGGTAAAAATCAACAATTTCTGGAAACTGTTTTTTTAAGATCGGCACAAACACTTCATTGAGCGCAACGCCCAGTATGGCTGGTTCATCTGATGGACGACCGGTATAGGTGCTGTGATAAATTGGGTTTTTACGATGCGTTATACGTTCAATGGTAAATACGGGAAATGTTTCAACTTCATTGTAATAACCGGTGTGGTCACCAAACGGGCCTTCTTCAGCAACTTCATCGGGATAGATAAAACCTTCAAATACATATTCCGCTGACGCTGGTACCTGTAAATCATTCAGCCCGCATTTAACCACCTCTGTTTTACTACCACGCAATAACCCGGCAAAACCATATTCTGACAAGGCATCGGGCACGGGTGTCACCGCCGCTAAAATAGTCGCCGGATCTGCACCTAAAGCAACAGCAATGGGAAAAGGCTCACCGGGATTTTTTTGCTGCCAGTCACGAAAATCTAAAGCACCGCCACGGTGAGATAACCAGCGCATGATCACTTTATTTTTAGCAATAATCTGCTGACGATAAATGCCTAAATTTTGTCTTTCCTTTTCCGGGCCTTTAGTGATGACCAGGCCCCAGGTTATTAACGGTGCCGCATCACCCGGCCAGCAGGTTTGTACCGGTATACTGCCAAGATCTACATCTTCACCTTCAATAACAACATCCTGACAAGGGGCTTTTTTAATTTCTTTCGGAGCCATGTTCAACACCTGTTTGAATACAGGCAGTTTTTCCCAGGCATCCTTCATGCCTTTAGGGGGTTCTGGCTCTTTCAGAAAAGCGAGCAGTTTTCCCACTTCACGCAGGGCTTCAACATTTTCTTCGCCCATGCCCATGGCTACGCGTCTGGCTGTGCCGAATAAATTGGCCAGTATCGGAACGCTAGCGTTTTTTACATTCTCGAAAAGAAGCGCAGGTCCTTGTGCTTTTAAGGTGCGATCACAAATTTCTGTGATTTCCAGATAAGGATCGACTTCGTGCTGGATGCGTTTGAGTTCGCCCTGAGACTCCAGTTGCTCTATGAAATCCCGCAGATCGGTGTATTTCATCGCTACAGAACTACCTAAGTATCAATATTCGTCGCAGACAGGGCATTGCTTTCGATAAATTCACGACGCGGCTCCACATTATCACCCATCAGGGTAGTAAAGACTTCATCGGCTGCGACAGCATCTTCAATCTGAACCTGTAGCATACGACGCGTTTCCGGGTTCATGGTGGTTTCCCAAAGCTGATCGGGGTTCATTTCACCCAGACCTTTGTAGCGCTGGATGTTCAGGCCCTTACGCGCCTGGGCCATAAGCCATTCCATAACCTCCACAAAAGTGGTGACAATGCATTGTTTATCACCACGTTCAATATAAGCATCTTCACCCAACAAGCTATCGAGTTTATCGCCCAGGCCGGATATCTGCACATAATCGCTGGAAGTAAAAAATTCTTCACCAAGGTTGTAACTATGATCCAGGCCGTGCAACTGACGAATCATTTCCAGCACCGGTTTTCCATCATCGTTTTTTGTAATCTGATAACGATAGTAGACACCAGATAATTCATAATTCTTTAATGAAATCAACAGGTTATCTGCATAATGCTGCAATGCTTCGGGCCTTGAAATATCTTCCTGTGCAAGACCTTGAAAATTAATCATTTCATTCAAAATATTTTCATCGACTCTTCGGGACAAACGCTGAATGGATGATTTTGCCAGCAGATAATGGCGTGCCAGGTCTTCCAGGGCGGTATCAGATAGGGCAGGTGCTTGCTTGTTTACAAATAATTTTGACCCCGCCAGCGCCAGCTGTAATAAATGGGCATTCAATTCTTCGTCATCTTTGACGTAGCGTTCCTGCTTGCCTTTTTTTACCTTGTACAACGGTGGCTGGGCGATATAAATATGTCCACGCTCGACCAGTTCTTTCATCTGGCGATAGAAAAATGTCAGCAGCAGGGTGCGAATATGGGAGCCATCGACATCCGCATCGGTCATGATAATGATGTGATGATAGCGTAATTTATCTGGGTCATATTCATCCTTGCCGATACCACAACCCAGAGCAGTGATCAGTGTGCCTACCTCTGCGGAAGCCAGCATTTTATCGAAGCGAGCTTTTTCAACATTCAGAATTTTACCCTTGAGCGGCAAGATCGCCTGCGTTTTTCTGGAACGTCCCTGCTTCGCTGAACCACCCGCAGAATCACCCTCCACCAGATACAGTTCGCACAAGCTGGGGTCTTTTTCCTGACAATCTGCAAGTTTGCCTGGCAGGCCCGCAATATCCAGCGCACCCTTGCGTCGCGTCATTTCACGTGCTTTTCGAGCCGCTTCACGCGCCCGTGCGGCATCGACAATCTTGGCGGTAATCGCTTTGGCTTCAGCTGGCTTTTCCAGCAGAAACTCCTGAAGCTTTTCAGCCATTGTGGATTCCACTATGCCCTTCACTTCTGATGAAACCAGTTTGTCCTTGGTCTGTGAGGAAAATTTTGGATCAGGGACTTTTACTGACAGTACCGCTGTCAGGCCTTCACGGGCATCATCACCAGATACATTGACCTTGTTTTTCGCTGCAACCCCCTCTTTTTCCATGTACTGATTCAGGCTTCGGGTCAGCGCACCTCTGAAACCCGCAATATGGGTGCCACCATCCTTCTGTGGAATATTATTGGTAAAGGGGAAAATACTTTCCTGATAGGAATCATTCCACTGCAGCGCTACTTCTACCACTACATTATCTTTTTCTGCAGTGAAATGAATCACCGTTTCATGCAGTGGAATCTTATTTTTATTCAAATGCTCAACAAACGACTGAATACCGCCCTTGTATTCAAAAACATCTTCCTTGTCACTGCGTTCATCTTTCAGAACAATCCGGACACCCGAATTCAGAAATGACAGTTCACGCAGGCGTTTTGCCAGAATATCGTAATGATATTCAATGTTATGAAATATTTCTTCACTCGCCCAAAAACGCAGCTCTGTTCCGGTTTTATCTGTTTTTCCAATCACCTTCATAGGCTCAACAGCATCACCCCTGGAATATTCCTGTTGATGAATCTCACCATCGCGATGAATCGTAAGTAACATTTTTTCAGACAGCGCATTAACCACCGACACCCCTACACCGTGCAAACCACCGGAGACTTTGTAGGAATTGTCATCGAATTTACCACCCGCATGCAGCACGGTCATAATCACTTCTGCTGCGGATCGGCCTTCTTCTTCATGAATATCAACGGGAATACCACGGCCATTGTCCTTAACCGTGATCGAAGCATCATTATTTATTTTGACGTTGATTTCAGAACAGTGGCCAGCAAGCGCTTCATCGATAGAGTTATCGACCACCTCAAACACCATATGATGCAAACCCGTGCCATCATCAGTGTCACCAATGTACATCCCGGGGCGTTTTCTTACCGCTTC
>JAPHSZ010000051.1 GCA_026196545.1 Gammaproteobacteria bacterium | reverse complement strand
TTAAGGATGGCATCATGACCGTTTATTTCGAATCAGAAAAGACACGTCAGAGATACCTGAACACCAAAACAAATCACCCGGTCAGAAGGCTTAAAAATACAGTCAGCGCAGACGATGATCGCGGTGGCTGATAACTAGTAGCCTGGATGGAGTGCAACGGAATTCGGGAGACAACAACAAAGCATCGTTGTTTATTCCCCCGGATTACGCAAGCTTCAACCGAGCTACCTTACTATCGTAAAAACACAGCAAGTAATTCTCAGGAGAGAACATCATGAGCAAGCAAAAAAAGTCGAACAAAGAAAACAAGAAAAAGGCATTACTGACACCAAAAGAAAAGAAGGCCGCGAAGCAACATAAGAAAGATGAGAAGGGCGGGTTGTTTGTTAATAAGATTGAGCTTTAGGGTTTTTGTTGCCTCGGTTGCGCGTGGGTAAAAAGTCGTGCCCACGCTATCTGGCTAGTTATTGGCAGATAGGTGTGATATTAGAGTCTGCCTAACCTCATCAATGTTATAGGCAGCTTGTGCAGGTATCTGTATTAACGGGAGCATTGCAGATTCACAGGCAGAGGCTAAAAATCCATCTCTATCTTTTCGTTTATTTGAATTATGTGATTTATCGTTAAGCTCTATTACGCACAGAACAGAAAGATCGCCTTTATCACACAAAACAAAATCGAAGTGTTTGCTGTTTATCTTATTAAAAGCAGTTTGCCATGTTTTACGCGATTCTCCTTTTGCTGGCTTGAGCACATCAGCAACACGCACCTTGCCAAATACAAAAGCATTGTCTTCAATCGCCTGATTTAAAACACCGAGGAATGAACGCTCGGCCGGAGTGAAAAGGGAGTCGATTTTGTTGTAGGAATATACCTGGGCAGAACTGCTGGCTTTGAGTTTAAGAAATAATGAGAAGATTAGGGCTATGGTGATGAGTGCGATGATGATCCAGATCATGATCTTTCCTTGTTGTGGTTATTGTTTAATGTTTAAAGGGCTTTGGCCTCTTAAGCTTTTTTCTTATACAGTGCCATTAATCACTCTTTCTCGCGACCCATTGAGTATGTTCTCTGGAGAAAGCAGCTTCAGTATTTACGACATAATCAGATAGATATTCTTCGGTAGAAATGTCTACCGCTTCACCTTTAATCAAGACAATCTCATGTGCTGCTAGGGAATATGAAGAAGCTAACTCATTATGTTTTTTTGCTTGAAGCCAAGTTAAAATTGCAGCAGCTGCTGTAGCAACAACTTCCACAGGTAAATTTAGAGTGGGTGTTTGCACTCTTAGTAGCAGCATAATAAATGCTAGTAAGTGTAAGACTACAGAAGCCCAAAACAATAAAAGTGCTCTTTTTTTATTGAAAATAGATTTTTTAGAATACCAAATTGACTGATTATTAACCCTGTCATTCAGGTAGACAGCTAACCGATCAGAAACTGCCATTAATCTTATTTTAAGCATTTCGTCGCTTATTGGTTCTTTTAGATATTCATCATGACCCAAAGAACCCGCAATACTTCTATTCTGATTTAGTATTTGTTTCAGGTCAGAGATAAACTCCTTTCTTGCAATTTCTATTCTATCTATATCTAGATATGGTTCCGCTCTCATCATCCAACGCCATGCCCTAGTTTTAACTGACTCAGCGACTGCACGCCCGTTATACCATGTATCATCGGGCCTTTTAACTCTAAGAAAAATCAAAATACCAAGCGTAATGAGAAAAAGGAGCGCCGATAAAAATGTTCCTACTTTCGAGTCTGCGGAGGAATAAGAAACTACTGCCGCAACTACAAGAAGAATTAAATAAACTAAAAGACTAATATAATAAACATACTGCGAGTCAATTGATGCTTTATTCGACGCTTGATAAAGACCAGGCATCTGCTCATCACCAATAGTATTTATATTTTCATTCCTATTCATAATCATCACCGTTTATCATATTCAAGTTTGCTAACGCTCTTTTGCAGCTTTATTTATCGCAGCTGTCATTGCATCATGTTTCCATGGCACTATTGCGCTAACATTATCTTTCACATGACTTGGTATGTTACTTGGTGGTACATCTCCTTTATAAACAGCAATCACCCCATTACCCATTTTCTTGCTTTGCTCGATTTCCCATCTAACCCATTCACTTTTCATACTTTTATCAGACAGGTAAACCATAGTGACTGATGCCTTCTCAATTTTGTCTCGAATATTTCGCTTAATATAATCAGCATTCTCACTATTGAATGGCTCTTTAACAGAATGATCCGCGTAATTAAGCTCTGAATTTTCATTTTTCGCTTGCCCGCGCAACAGATTTACTTCATTAAGATCATCATGCGAAAAGCTGATAAAAACATTTCTCTTTATGCTATCACTAGCCTGTTTTAAACGTTCTTTTGCTTTCTCCTCTAACTTAGTCTTATCCGAAGGTGAAAAACCATATCCGCCACCACCACCCATAACGCTCTCCTTATTTATGAAACTCTTTACATGAAATACAAACGCCACAGGGTACTTGACCGCCTGAGTGACATGAATAGGTATTACTAATTCCTTTTATTTTCGACATATCGATTACATCCTGTTTCGAAAATCCTCTTAGAGGTGCAATAATCTCTACTTTATTCCCAAGTGCTTTTGTGATCGTATACTCTGCCGAGAAAAGAAAGTCATCTGTTTGATCGGGGAACAACATTGTACTTTCATCAAGTAAACCAATTGATACCGCTGTACAGCCATTTTGAACAGCAAATGAAGATCCTGTAAGTAACAGCATCATATTCCTTCCCGGAAGAAATGCTTCATCGACTATATCCTTGTCTCGATTAGTTATTCCAGAACTAATTACTCGACCATACCCAGAAATATCCACTAAAACCGGAACAGGCAAACCGAATTTTTTACAATGATTGAGCGCACTTGCATATTCTTTTTCTGCATTCAACTGCCCATAGTTAACGAAGAGAGGTTTTTGGTTGCGTCCAATTTCATTAGTTAGGACCGACATCAAGCAAGAATCTAATCCGCCTGACATTAGTGTAACAATACTCAAATCGTCGCCTCCCTACCTAACACCCTCATCACAAACCACATTGCTTGATCAACTATTGCAACTGGATAATTAAAATTTTTCACTGTAGTTATATATAACGACTCCATATATTCATATTTATCAATCTTACCAAGTTGATAGTCCTTTGCACTCATGTTTTCTGTCATCTCCATATATTTAAGAATATGCGAGTCAATTATTGCTAATTCATTGGAATAGCCAACATTCTTGAGAAAATGACTTGCCTGCTTAGGACCAATACCTGGGCAAATTCTAACTAGTTCTCTCCGCAGCTTTGAAGCTGGGATGCATTTATTAAGAAATGCCTTTATAGAACCAAATTCATTTACAACATTGCAATAACTACTTGAAATATACGTTGCCCTTATATTTGGATAACGATATCGCTTGTATTCCTTGTCACTCCAAAAACTCTCAACAGCACCATTTAGAACTAATGCCACACTATTTTCTATACGAACAGGATCTTTTGCATGCGTCTTACTTAGGCATCGTTTTTTAGAGATCGCAGCCGCATAAGAGACTGCCACTTCATATCTAACACCACTTCCCAAAATACATAACACCAATTCATGAACTAATTCATTCTCAGTCATTTGTACCCATGACCTAAATTTTATTGTGCTCTCAACATCCTGACATAACCCAGCAATGGCATAATTTATCTGTGATAACTGCATAACAAACTCCTAGTCACTACTCATTTGGCCACAAGATTAAGTAGAATATCTTTTTGTGGGCCGTTTATATATTTTTCTATCATGAATGCTTCTTTCCCAGCACTTATCGCGTTCTTAAGTTGCACCATCCAGATATTGTAAAAATCTAAATTGTGCATTAAACACTTTGCTAAAAAGCTCATTTGTTGATCATTCCCCCATTTTCCTTGATGCGCATAAAGATCCAAGTGTAAAGTATGATGCAATGTGCCTGTTTCATAATCTACGACAGTTTGACACCAATCCAAACCATCAAAAGAATCTGCACCCATAAACGCATACACCATCATGGAAAGCGGATTTCCCGTTCCCAATATATGAATAGCTTGATATGTTTCTAGTGTATCTAATTCCTTCCTAAGTCGCGCAATATTAGTGGCAACCTCTACAATTCCGAATCCAAGCTCTCGTTCTGGTATTGCAAGCAACCTTGGCTTAATTATTTTGCTTGTTTCTACACATACATCAATATACGTATTTATATCTCTACAATGAATTATAGGAGACACAACGTCTTTACCAAGCTGACTTCGAGTTTTATTAATTTCATTTATTAATGTAGCAGCTGAAATATGACCACTTGGAAATACTGCATACTCATCCAAGCAGAATGCGTGTGATACTCTATTTTCACTTAAGGTACGGAGATATTTCTTTCTGTTCCATCGCTTAGATCTTGACCATACAACTTCGTAAATACCAGAATCATACAAAACCACCTGACTCTGCTCATCTGCTTTAATTAATGCATCATTAATTCTTGAATTATTCCTATCTTTATAAATATCAAAACAAGAAACTAGGAACTGAGGGAAGTTTGCAGCAACCAGCAATTCAATATGATCTACAACGTTCCACACATTCTTTGAGACACTTGATACAGACGGATAAAATACAGGAGTAGGAACTCCTCCTATTGTCGTATTTATTTTCTCCATCATGCAATCCTTTAATTTATTTGTGTAAGGTCAGTGGGGCTAGGCTCGATTTAAAAGATGCACTGTGAGAATAGGAATGATTGATTTCTTAAGTCAAGAAATTTTTTAGATACAACCAACTCCGCACCCTCCCCAATAACCCTGTGCTGTATAAAATGTCCAACCATTTTGGTTTTTAACCACAGCTAATGCAAGCATTTATTTGATTGCGCTTTTGACTTACCCCCTTGTACAACCTGCCGCAGTTTTCGGCTTTGGTAGCGGCAATTCGCCATGGATGGCGAATTGAGGCCAGCGAGCGGGATGGCGAGTCTGACCGACGCGTAGGCAAAGTTGGAAGCTGAGGGAACCCATAGCTTTTTATGGGGCTGGCTGTAGGGGGCTCAGTTACAAAACACGTCCTGTGTTTTGCCCTTCGGGCCATGCTTCGCATGTTCAAATTCGTTCCAGACGAATTTAGTCTTGGGTCACGTTTTTGTTTCGCACAAAAAGGTGACGCGCCCCAGCATGGGCGCAACCAAAAACTATGGAATAGCACGGCAAATCAGTAAACAGGAAAAACTATGGATCCCGGCTCAAAAGCATACCGGGATGACGGGGCGGCTATTCGTCGGAATGACAAAGATTATTATCGATGACAGGGCAACCCTACTGCTTCACCCGATACCCGGTCCTAAACATCCACCCCACGATGCCAATACAGGTCACCAGAAACCCCAGAATCATCGCCAAACTAACACCCACACTGACATCCGACACTTCAAAGAAGCTCCAGCGGAAACCGCTGATCAAATAGACCACCGGGTTGAACAGGGTCACCGTTTGCCAGAACGGTGGCAGCATGCTCACCGAGTAGAAGCTGCCGCCGAGGAAGACCAGCGGGGTGATCACCAGCAGCGGGATGACCTGCAGCTTTTCAAAGTCATTCGCCCACAGGCCGATGATAAAACCGAACAGGCTGAACGAGATGCAGGTGAGGATCAGGAACGCGACCATCCAGAACGGGTGCATAATCTTCAGCTCGACAAAGAAACTGGCGGTGAACAGGATGATGCAGCCGATGATCAGCGATTTGGTGGCGGCGGCGCCGACGTAACCGATCAGGATCTCGAAGTGGGAGATCGGTGCGGAGTGGATCTCGTAGATGGTGCCGGTGAACTTGGGGAAGAAGATGCCGAACGAGGCGTTGGCGATGCTCTGGGTGAGCAGGGACAACATGGTCAGGCCGGGCACGATGAACAGGCCGTAGGAGACGCCGTCGATGTTCTCGATGCGTGAGCCGATCGCCGAGCCAAACACGATGAAGTACAGGCAGGTGGAGATTACCGGTGAGGCCAGGCTCTGGAACAGGGTCTCCCAGGCGCGCAGCATTTCCTGGTGGAAGATGACTCGTATCGCCTGGAAATTCATGGTTTAGCCTCCGGCTGGCGGTCGTGTTTGACCAGGTCGACAAAAATATCCTCGAGCGAGCTCTGCTTGATATGCATATCCTTGAGCGACATGCCGGCGTCCTGAATCGCCTTGAGCATGTCGGTGATGCCGGTGCTGTCGCTCATGGTGTCGTAGGTGTAGGTCAGCTGTTCACCGTCGTCGGAAAGTTCCAGATCGTAACTGCCCAGTGACGGCGGCAGCGCTGAGGCGGGCTGTTTCAGGTCGACGATCAGCTGTTTTTTGCCGAGGTTGTGCATCAGGGTCTGCTTGTCTTCGACCAGCAATAACTCGCCCCGGTTGATGACACCGATGCGGTCGGCAATGGCTTCGGCCTCTTCGATGTAGTGCGTGGTCAGGATGATGGTGACGCCCGAGGCGCGTAGCCGGCGCACGATGTTCCACATGTCCTTGCGCAGTTCGACATCGACGCCGGCGGTTGGCTCATCGAGGAACAGTATCCTGGGCTCGTGCGACAGGGCCTTGGCAATCAGTACCCGGCGCTTCATGCCGCCGGACAGGGCGCGGAGCTCGTTGTCCTTTTTGTCGAACAGGGACAGGTCTTTCAGCAGCTGTTCGAGATAGGCGTTGTTCTTTTTCCTGCCAAACAGGCCGCGGCTAAAAGCCACGGTATTCCACACGGTATCAAACTGGCCGAGGGTGAGTTCCTGCGGTACCAGGCCGATCATCGCGCGGGTTTTCCGGTAGTCTGTGATGTTGTCAAAACCATTGACGATGACCGTGCCGGTAGTGGGCGAGACGATGCCGCAGATAATCGAGATTAAGGTGGTTTTACCCGCGCCATTGGGCCCGAGCAGGGCCAGGATTTCGCCATCGGCAATATCCAGGTTGACGTGTTTCAATGCCCGAAAACCGGTTTGATAGGTTTTGGAGAGGTCTTTGATGGAGACGATGGCTGGCATGCGCTAGTTTATTTCGGCAGATTTAGTCGCAACAACCAGAAATATCGGGTAGTCCTTGCCCTCCTTGTGTACCGTATGTGCTGTATGAAAAACCACATTCTCAAATCCATGTGCTTCCAGTATCGACTGCAACGGCTCTCGCTCAAACCCGGCGTGATAAACCCCGTCAACATCGGCCGGGTGAAAACTGCCGTCCTCCTTATCCAGATCGGCCAGGGCGATACTGGCACCGGGCTTCAGGTGTGCATAAAATGTTTGAATGAGTTTTATGGTGTCTTTGACGTGATGCATCGCCATTGCACTCATGATCAGGTCGAATTGCTGGCTGAGCGGTTGCTCGAGAATATCCTGGCAGACGGCCTCGACCCTGGCGTGTAGTTCTGGTTTGGCAACCAGCCTGTCGAGCATCGCGGTAGAGATGTCCACGGCGGTGATTTTGTTAACCTTCGGGGCGACGTGTGAGCTGATCAGGCCGGTGCCGGCACCGAAGTCCATGACCTCCATCTGTGCTTCAAGGCGGGTGTGTTGCAGTATCGCCGCTCCCACGGCCGATGAGAGCATTTTGATCATGTCATCGGCATCCCAGGTTTTGGCTTTTTCGTTGAAGTGGTCGGTCATAGCCTGTCGCTTAAAACGTGAAATAAAGGCAATAATAACGTTATAGCAGCCCTGGTGGGCTTATTTTTGTTGTGGAAAACTGGGCTCGATTCACTGTTGTAACTGATATAGAAAAACACTGTACTAGGTGTCAGGATGTGCCGCCGCCGCTTCAAGTTGCAGCTGTTTTTTATACAAGTTGTCGAACCGTGCAGCCGTGAAGCCATTCATCCTTTTCTTGCCAATGATAATAATAGGCACGCTGGTACCGCGTAGTGCTTTGTAGTCCCTTCTGCCTATGCTGCTTTTTTCTACGTCGTAGGTAAAGAGGGTGTTAGCCTTATCGTCTACCCATTTGTATATTTCGCTGCTGGCCTGGTAGCTGAAAAGCAGGAGCGCAATCATAATTAACGGGAGATGAGGAAGCTGTATTTTCATGGATGAAATATCATAGCACGGAGAAGTGGTAATCGGGCAGCACACTTCCTGACATATTACTGATCATCAAGTAAGATTAGGCCATGCCAAATTCGCCTAAAAATGCTGCTGTCCTGTTGATCCATTGCCCCGATAAATCCGGCATCGTGGTGGCGATCACCGACTTCATCTACAAAAACGATGGCAACATCCTGTACCTTGATCAGCACGTCGATAGCGAACGCGGCGTGTTCTTCATGCGTGTGGAATGGGCGCTGGATAGCTTTGCCATCGAACGCGAAAAAATCGCCGAGCATTTCGAGACGCTGGTCGGTTCGCGTTACAGCATGACCTTCCAGTTGCACTTTGCCGACAGCAAGCCTCGCATGGCGCTGTTTGTGTCAAAAATGGCGCACTGTTTTTATGACCTGCTGGCGCGTTACGAATGCGGTGAGCTGGATGTAGAGATTCCGCTGATCATCAGCAATCACCCGGACTTGCAGATAGCGGCGGAACGTCTTGGCATTGAGTACCACTGTATTTCGGTGAACAAAGACAACAAGGCCGAGCAGGAAGCAAAGCAAAAGGCCCTGTTAGCCGAGCACAATATCGACTTTATTGTGCTGGCGCGATACATGCAGGTGCTGAGTGATGACTTTGTTAAAGATTATCCGCAGCGGATTATTAATATCCATCACTCTTTTCTGCCCGCCTTCCCCGGTGGTCGTCCCTATCACAGCGCCTATGAGCGCGGCGTGAAAATTATTGGTGCGACCAGTCATTACGTCACAGCCGAACTGGATGCCGGTCCGATCATTGAGCAGGATGTGGTGCGCGTCAGCCATAAAGATACGGTAGAAGATTTAGTGCGTATTGGTCGTGACCTGGAAAAGATTGTTTTAGCGCGTGCGGTTCGCCACCATGTGCATCATGATTTGCTGGTGTATGAAAACCGGACCGTGGTATTTGACTAAGTTGACCGGATCAAATTAAATCGTCTGATAATAAAGATTCTGCGGGTGGTTCGCCTGCGCGAAGAAAAACCAGCGTTCTGCGATCAAACCCACATACTGCACAGCAAATGCGAAAGCATAGATAGCAAAACTGTTTGTTGCCATGCCGCTGCTGAGAATAATCACGGGCAGTATAAAAACTAGTATCGGGAAAATCCATTTAATACTTTTGAATAATGCTGCTGAAACGTTATGGAAATATTCACGGGTATTGAATGAGCCCGCCATGAAGCCGCGTGACTTCTGCTGAATTTTTGTGTGACGAATACCAATTGCCGAAGTCATGGTTGATTTTGGTTTGATGCGTGAGTTACGGAGCAGTGAAGCCGTGCGAGTGATAGCGGCTATCACCGTTAAGGTAATTGCCCAGCCCGCATAAAAGGAAACCAGTTGGATGCCTGCGTAAGAAGCAAAGACGGTGGCCAGGGTAAAGCCGGAGGCCAGGCCCAGCAGTGTGTAATTAACCACGGTTAGCGGCGTTGCCCATTCCTGTAAAAATTTAATGCAGGCGTAAATCATTGCGGTGCATAAAAATAAAAGAAAGGCCAGGCCGGTGGCAAGAAAACCAAGCAGTAAAGTTAAATCGACAACGTAGACGTCGCTGATACTAAACAGCACCGGATTGTAACCGGTGAAGTGGGCGAGGCCGTAAATAAAAGTCATGCCCATAAATGAAGGCAGCACGATGACTTCACGCGATAACCATGAAGTGCGCCATTTAGCCGCCGAGCGCCAGGCCCGTTCCGGATGGCCGAGGTGGAAGAACGAGGCCAGCAAACCCATGGCAAGAAAGATCAACGCCAGCAAACTGCCGTAGCCATAAAAGGTGTGAGAGTCCTGTCCCGGTACCAGATTAAAAACAGAATATATCTGGCCGGTATATAAAGCCAGGAACATGCCCTGGCCGGCACCAATCAGGGTGGTTAAAAAAATAACTGAAAAAGCAGGATGCATAATTTTTCCGAAGTATCTTTGGGGTTACCAGCTCATAACATCGTCAAGAGTCTGTTCGTCTTCATCCGGCATCGGTAACTGACGCTCCTTGTTCAGCGGATTATCAACGCGGGTTAATTCATCTTCATGGATGGTCAGCCTGGTCTTGCGACGCGGCAGATAATGGTTTGCCGGTTTCGTGCCCCACTCCGGCATTAACTGATAACCGCCGTTTTCGCGGATGGTTTCTGAAACAACCGAGTCGGCATCTTTAACGTCACCGAACAGGCGCGCGCTGGTCGGGCAGGCCAGCACACAGGCCGGTTTGCGTTCTGCCTCCGGTAGAGTCTCATCGTAAATTCGATCAACACAGAGAGTGCATTTTTTCATCACCTTCTGGTTTTCATCGAGTTCGCGTGCACCATACGGGCAGGCCCATGAACAGTATTTACAGCCGATGCATTTGTCGTAATCGACCAGCACAATGCCGTCTTCTTCACGTTTATAACTGGCACCGGTCGGGCACACAGGAACGCAAGGTGGTTCTTCGCAGTGCAGGCAGCTCTTGGGGAAATGTACGGTTTCGGTGTTGGGGTATTCGCCAATCTCGAAGGTCTGAACGCGATTGAAGAAAGTACCGGTCGGGTCTTCCTCATAAGGATTGAAGTCGGACAGCGAACCCGCGGTGCCGGAGGTATTCCACTCCTTGCAGCTGGTGACGCAGGCGTGACAGCCGACGCAGACATTCAGGTCAATAACTAGCGCTAGCTGTTTCATTTTTTCGCCCTCCTGCCGGCAAAGTACTTCAACCAGTGTGAGCCGAATTTTTTCGAACCGGGTGCGGTGGGCATGGTCTCGAACTGCGGGCTGGTGATTTTCTCTTCACCCTCTTCCGCCGGATAAATTTTTACGCGCACATCGTACCAGCCGGCCTGGCCGGTGACCGGGTCGGAGTTGGAAATGTGATCGCCGTCTTTATGCGCGGGCAGCTCTTCGCTGATTAAATGATTCAGCAGGAAACCTTTTTTAGATTCGTTGGCCCTGCCGGAAAGCCCCCAGGCACCGGAGGCCTTGCCGATCGCGTTCCAGGTCCAGACTGTGCCGGGCTCCACCGACTCAGAATAACGGCACATGCAACGCACCTTGCCGTGCATCGATTCGATCCACATCCAGCCGCCGTCTTCGATGCCCGCCGTGCGTGCCGTTTTTGAATTGACGTGCAGATAATTGTGCGCGTGGATCTGGCGCAGCCAGGCGTTTTGTGAATCCCAGGAATGGTACATTGCCATCGGCCGCTGGGTGATCGCGTTCAACGGGTATTTGTGCAGGTCGGTTAACTGTGATTCCAGTGGGTCGGAATAAAAAGGCAGCGGATCAAAATGGGTTTCGATGCGCGAACGCAAGTGATCGGGTGGTTGCTTGCCGTCGGATTTGCCCTGCGCGGCGGCGCGGAATTTCTGTAACACTTCAGAATAAATGTGAATGTTGATCGGTTCAGCGTAACGCGTCAGGCTATGGCGTTTTGCCCATTCCAGGTAGCCCTGGTTCCAGTTGCGCATGTACTGGTATGATTTTGGCAATTCGTGGTGATAAACGCAGTTGTTCTTCTCGTACATTTCCCACTGGTTCGGGTTGGGCTCACCCTTCATGAATTTCTCGCCGCCCTTGCCGCGCCAGCCGGAGAGGAAACCGATACCGGAATCCGGCGCGGTTTCGTAGTTGACGACAAAGTCGGGGTAGTCGCGGAATTTGCGTGAGCCGTCTTCATTTACAAATGCCGGCAGCTTCAGGCGTGAGCCGAGTTCGATCAGCACTTCCTGGAATGGCTTGCACTCGCCGGTGGGTGGCAATACCGGAATGCGCACCGAATCGACCGGGCCGTCGAATTCAGAAATCGGCCGGTCGAGCATCGACATCACATCGTGGCGCTCGAGGTAGGTGGTGTCCGGCAGCACCAGGTCGGCAAACGCGACGGTCTCTGACTGGAAGGCATCGCAAACCACGAGGAACGGAATCTTGTACTCACCCTGCTCGTCCCTGTCGTTGAGCATCTTGCGCACGTCTTCGGTGTTCATCGTTGAGTTCCAGGCCATGTTCGACATGAAGATCAACAGGGTGTCGATTTTGTATGGGTCGCCGCGCCATGCATTAGTGATCGCGTTGTGCATCAGGCCATGCACCGATAGCGGGTGCTCCCACGAAAAGGCCTTGTCGATGCGGATTGGCTCGCCCTCGTCATCGACGAACAGGTCATCGGGGTCAGCGGGCCAGCCCAGTGGCATACCATTTAAAGGCGTATCGGGTTGCACGTCATCCCAGCTGGTCGGGGTTTTTGCGCACGGCGGAATTGGCCGTGGGAACGGCGCCTTGTGGCGAAAACCGCCAGGGCGGTCAATCGTGCCGAGGATACTCATTAATATCGACATTGCACGAATGGTCTGGAAGCCGTTCGAGTGCGCCGCCAGTCCGCGCATGGCGTGGAAAGCCACCGGGTTGCCGGTGACGCGATCGTGTTCCTTGCCCCAGGCGTCGGTCCAGGAAATCGGCAGTTCGATTTTCTCGTCACGGGCGGTAATGCCCATTTCGTGTGCCAGGCGCTTGATGGTCCCGGCGGGAATACCGGTAATGCCTTCGGCCCATTCAGCGGTGTAGTCCTTGACGCGGTCGACCAGCAGCTGGAACGCGGGTTTCACCGGGGTGCCGTCATCGAGCGTGAATTCTCCTAACAGGTATGGATCAGAGCCTTCGGTGTGCATCGAAATCGGTTTGTTGAGTTCACGATCCCACCACAATTTATTTTGCGCGTCGAAACAGCCCTCTTCCTTGGGCACTTCAAAGCGCACGAACATGCCGTATTCGGTGGAGTTTTCATCCATGTTGACCAGCTCGGCGGAGTTGGTCTGGTTGATGACAAAGTCACGGTCGTACAGACCCTGGCTGATGATCTCGTTGGTCAGCGCGAGGAACAGGGCG
>JAPHSZ010000097.1 GCA_026196545.1 Gammaproteobacteria bacterium | reverse complement strand
ACCATCCTCGGCAACCTCTAAAGTGATTTCATCTTCAGCATCACCGCTTACCTGCATTACCTCATCAATTGCCAAGTCCAGTTCAGCCTCAGGAGCAGCAGATATTTCTTCAGCAACATCCTGAGCTTTTTCTACAGCATTATCCACCTGTTTCCTCTCAAGCGAATCAAGCGTGCGTCCTTCTGACAGCGCCTCAGCACATGTCATTAACTGGTATATATTTGGAATTGGTTCGCGGTTACCACGTAACTGTTCGATCAACTGCGGCAAAACTGCCAGCACCTCGTCCATTAGTGATAGCAACTCTTCCGTAACTTCGACCTTCTCATCAATCACTCGATTGAGCAGGTTCTCTATTTTCCATGAGAACTCACCTATTAGCGCAGCACCAATCAGGCGACCACTTCCCTTGAGCGTGTGAAAGCTTCTACGCACTACTGTTAATGATTCCTCATCATCAGCATTTTCTCTCCACTTGGGCAGGTACTCGTGCAGGGAGCCGAGCACCTCGACTGCCTCTTCAATAAAAATTTCAACTATTTCTTCATCGGCATCATCGGCCAGAATTTCATATTCTTCGTGCTGCTCCGGAACCACACAACTAACAATAGACTCTGTTGCAGCTACCTCTGGCGCAGTGCTTACTTCGACCTCTTCTGGCTCATCAGGCGCTTCCATTTCCAGCACTTCGGCATCAGCGCTATCTTCTTCAACAGCGGCTGGCTCAACGTCTTCTACAGGCGGCTCTACATCATCGTACTCGCTTACTACCTTGTTCAATTTGTCTAGCGCTTGCTCACCTACCTGCAGGCCCTGATCAACACCAGGAAGACCTTCTGACAGAGCCTCAAAATAATATTCAATTGATGTCACCAGATCGGCAAGCGTATCCTGTTCCTCAGTTTCCGGCTGGCGATGATGAGCCTGAAACGCAATCCGCACATATTCTTTCAGGCCGGCAATCAACTTTTCAACGGGTTCGGCGGATAGCATCAGGGCGACACCACGTACTTCCTCCAGACGCTGCATAACCGTTTCCAGATGGTTTACATCACTACTGCCTGCCGCATATACGAGTATCGCTTCTTTTGCCTCGATAAAGTTTCTCTGCCCTTCTTCAACAACGGTTGCCAGCACCTTACGGTACTCAGACGTAGGCACGATTCGACCTTCATCTTCTTCATCGGCAATACCCGACTTGCCTGCTATATAATCATCAAGTTTAGTTTCAGCATCCAGTAATGCAGACGCGATTTCCATCACAGTATCTTCTGATACCTCGACTTCGCCCTTAATGATCTTTTCCATTTGATCACGTTGATCGAGTATTCTTTGTCTTATCGCACCAAAGCCCAGCATGCCATAGGTATCGCCAATTTTTTCTATCTGCCCGACAACAGAAGACAACTGCTCAACATCTTTATCACTGCTCTGCATAAAGATTTCAAGCGTATCTTTCACCGTTGCCAGGTCTTCTCTTATACCCTGAGAAACCGTATCAAACAATTCAGCATTAATACCACCCATGCTGGCACTTAAATCAGTTGCAGACGATTCATCAGCCAACAACTCATCTAGCTTGTAAGCCTGCTTCACTTTGGTAACACGTGGCCCGGTTGATTGACAGGTCCCGACGTAATAGAGCATATTTTTCAGCAGTTCCTGCGAAAACTGAGCAGCAAATTCATCTTCATCAATATCTATTAAGAGCTTGATTTGACGATCAACACTACCAAATAATCCTTTTACAGCAATATTACTTTCTAGTGACTCGTCATCAGAAACGGCTTCCATCAACGCAGAAATCACCATCCAGAATCGCTTAACAGCCGCATCTACAGTTACTTTTTGCAGCGATTGAATCACAGCCCTCATTCGCTTCAGGCCAGCATCTGCCTTATTGTTGCGCAACAGGTCAAGCAGCCCCAACTGGTAATGCATTCGCAAGCGCTTTGCCTCGTCAGCAAGCTTTCCAGACTCAATAGCTTCACCATCAAGGCTAAGTTCTTCAATATCCACCGCATTGACATCCGGCAGAAAGAGAACGCTTTCAGATAATAATTTTTCCTTACGCGCCGCACGCATATCATTCATCAATGGCATTAATGTGATAGGCGTATCCTGATTACCTGCCTGCAGGCCTTCTAGATAATCAGGCAACTGCAGCATCGCACGCATCAGCACGTCGTAAGCATCTTCAGGTTTTTCAATCAGGCCATCGAGTTGTGCTTTTGCTGTCAGCTCCATCTCTTCAGCCAGCATTGCCGCACCATAGACTTCGACCATTTGCAGCGTACCGTAAACAAGGCGCAAATGTTCAATACACTGCTCCAGTGCGGAGGTATTTTCGCTATCTTCAATATAGTCAGACAGCGATGTTTGAGCATCGTGTAAAACAGCATCCAGCTGTTTTTTCACCCAACTTAGAGAATTGTATTGAACTGTCCCTTCTGCTTTCATTATCAGGTCACCATCCTACGCATATCAACATTTGCACTATCAAACAGCAGCGCAATAATTAGGCCTGATGCTCAAGCACAACCGTTTCGACATTACCATCATCGACTGATGGCAACTTGAAGCCAGATACTGAACGTCGCAGCTCACTCGACAATACATTCAGCGTATCCAGTGAAGCAGATGTCTCTTCAGTACCCTCCGATGTTTGCAGTGTAATCTCCTGAATAACGTTCATGGTTTTTGACACATTCGATGCAACACTCAACTGTTTTTTCGCCGCATCAGAAATTGCGTGAATTCGTTTTGAAAGCTGCGCGGATACATCCTCAATTTCTTTCAGCGCGACACCCGCATCCTCGGCCATCTCAGCACCACCAACCACACCTGCAGTACTGACTTCCATTGATTTTACCGCCTCATTGGTATCCGCCTGAATCGTGTTTACCAGGCCCTCAATCTGCTTGGTCGCATTACCCGCACGTTCTGCCAGTCGTTGCACCTCATCCGCAACCACCGCGAAGCCACGACCGGCATCACCGGCGGTCGACGCCTGAATCGCTGCATTCAACGCAAGAATATTGGTCTGGTCGGCAATTTCAGTAATCAGCCCCACGATGTCACCAATCTCCTGGGAAGACTCACCAAGTCGCTTGATACGTTTCGATGTTTCCTGAATCTGCTCACGAATCTTATCCATACTGTTAATCGTGCTATGCACAACGCCCGCACCCTTTTGCGCAATTTCCAGCGACTGCTGCGCTACTTTGGCTGAATCCAGCGCATCCTCGGTTACGTGTTCCATGGATTCCGCCATGTCGGTAATCGCCGCGCTCGCTGAAGCAATTTCTCGCGCCTGTCGTGTTGATGCATTCGCCAGCTCCGACGCAGTCGTCTGCGTTTTTTCTGTCGATGAAGATACTTCCACTGCGGTCGAGTTAATAGTCGTAACCAGAGAACGCAACGCGTCAATGGTAAAGTTCACCGAGTCTGCAATCGCGCCGGTAATTTCTTCCGTTACCGTTGCATGCGCGGTCAAATCACCATCCGCCAAACTGGCCATTTCATCAAGTAGTCGCAAAATTGCTCGCTGGTTTCGTCGGTTATTCTCTAACGCCGATTCCTCACGTTTACGCGCTTCTTTCAACAATAACCAGCCCAACAACATAATCAGCAGCACAGCCAGAGCACCAAAACCGATACCTACAAGCTGATACTTATCGAGTGATTCGCCCTGAGCAGAAATCATTACTTTAAAAGCCTGCAAATTATGCAGCAGATCCTGACTATCGCCACTAATCTCCCTGGCTGCATCCTTAACTTCAAATAACTCTGGAGACAGCTCAAGAATGCCTGCAATGTTGTCACTCACCACCTTAATCAACATGGCGACTTCACGCAGTTTTGCAACCGCCTCCTTGTCAGTGACCTTTTCTATATTTAATTTCTTCGAGCCTTTCAAAAGCCCTTCCAGCACCTTACCAAACAAGTTCGCATCTCGACCAAAACGATCTGCCGCTGCCGCTGCCGTTTCACCACCAGCGAGCACTTTATTCAAATTATTTTTAATACGCTGAGATAACATCATCTGGCGGCTGGCCAGATAAATCTGCCTGGGTGATGCCTTCTTCTTCACCAAAACGCCCACGACCTCATCAGAATAAGTCAACATCTGCGGAGTAAAACTATCGATCACCTGATACAGCTCACGCACTTCCGAAATTGGGCCCTTACCATCAACAATCACGCCAATATCTTTTTTATAGGCATTCCAGCTGTTTTCCACATCAGCAAGTCCCTCTAATAAATCACTCGATAAAGCGGCTGCCTCTGCCCCACCATTGCGATAGGTATTTAAAATATCATCAAAGCGCCACACACCTTCATTCAGGAACTCAAAATCTTGCTCATTACCCGAAGACGCCCCAATCGCAAAGTTTGCCATCTGCTGTGAGAGCAATAGCTGCTCAGCTGATAAGCCAAGGTGTTTCTGCAAATCAGCACGCTTATACCCTACATAAACCAGGCTCACCAACATTAAAAGGATAGATATGCCCAGAATAATACCGAGCACCACTGAAGGGCTACCTATGGCTGCTGTTTTTTTATCTGCACTCATGGAAACTACTCTCCGTAACGACTTCTCCGGCTATACCGGAAAGCTATTCTTAAAATTTTTTTATAATGCTGCATGAGAAAACTTTTCATCACCGGCCATTTTCTCAAAACTAAACACTGGCCAGTTTTCATTTTCCCTGCTGAACATATTTTTTATATAGGGCGCAACACTGTCATTTACCTGCGGCTTTTCATCGCTCTGATCTTCGACAAAAAAATGCCGCATACCATAAATTTCATCAACCAAAAGACCAGTATTAAAACCCTGATAATTAACAACAATCAAACGACCACGTTTGCGGTGCTGCATATCCGAACCCAGTATATACCCCCTGAGATCCATAATAGGCAACAAACTACCACGCACGTTGGCGATACCAACAACCCAGGATTTCACTCCTGGCACTTTCGTATATTCAGGCACATCCAGAATTTCACTCACTTCCGACATGTCAGCAATCAACTTATCATCACCGAGCCTGAAACCAACACCAACCCACTTATCCTCAACATCACCGGCAGCGGGCAAACGCTCAGCATTTAGCCGGCAGCGTTTCTCCAGATCCAGCAATATATTAAATGGGTCGACTGTATTCACTAAATAAGAACCACTTAACCCTGTAGAACTCGTGTCAAAGCATCAACCAGTGCTTTTTCCTGTACCGGCTTAACTATATAATCTACCGCGCCCTGACGTTTGGCCCACACCTTGTCTGTTTCCTGATCTTTCGTTGTTACGATAATAACAGGTGTATTGGCTGTTTCTGCCTGTTGTGACAACTGGCGCGTTGCCTGAAAACCATTCATACCCGGCATCACTACATCCATAAGCACGACATCTGGCAGCATATCTTTCGCAACCACAATGCCTTCTTCACCAGAACTTGCAGTACCGACATCATGCCCGTTTTTCTCTAATAAAGTTTTTAATACGTGAATCTCTGTTGGAGAATCATCAACTATAAGAACTTTTGCCATTTTTTATCACCACACTAAAATTATTACACAAAAAAACACGTCTTATTTTCCAGCGTGTTCCTTAATCGCACCAATCAAATCCTCTTTCGTGAAAGGCTTGGTTAAATATTGAGTTGAACCCACAATACGCCCACGCGCACGGTCAAAAATACTGTCTTTACTGGACAACATGATCACTGGCGTGTCATGAAACATACTATTGTTTTTGATAAGCGCACAGGTCTGATAACCATCCAGCCTCGGCATCATGATATCTACAAAAATGATATTGGGCTTGGTTTCGGCAATTTTTGACAATGCTTCAAAACCATCTACTGCCGTTACCACTTCACAGCCTTCTTTTTTTAACAGGTTTTCTGCCGTCCGACGAATAGTCTTACTATCATCGATGACCATCACCTTAAGGTCTTTCAAATCAACAACTTCTTCTGCCATCGCTGCCGCCGTCTCGTTCATTAAAAATTAACCCACCAGAAAATACCCGCCTTAAAGCACGGTACAACCCAAATGTAGACCATGTTCACTCTATTAGCAATCAATGAGTAGTACATTAACAAAATTCTCTAACAAATTGCTTGATAAGACAATATTGGGTACATTATCACCCTGAATCACGTATTGTAGTGACCTGCACAAACATCACGCCAGAGCCAACCTATGCAGCTTAAACTAGGAATCATTATGGATCCCATCGAATCCATAAAAACGTATAAAGACAGCAGTTTTGCCATGCTCATCGCCGCACAAAAACGCCGCTGGCCACTGTGTTACATGCAACAATCTGATATTTACATGAACGGCGCCACAGCCATGGCGCAAGCACAGCGCATCGAGGTAACGGACAGCCCGGAAAACTGGTTCACCTTACAGCCACCCGAAACCATCAAACTTGCATCACTGGATGCAATTTTGATGCGCAAGGACCCGCCTTTTGACATCGAATACATCACCAGCAGTTATATACTGGAAATGGCCGAACGCGAGGGTAGCCTGATTATCAATAAGCCCGCCAGCCTACGCGATGCCAATGAAAAAATGTTCATCACCCATTTTCCCCAGTGCTGCACCCCGATGATGATCAGCAGCAGGGCCTCGCTCATCCGCCAGTTTATCGATGAGCAACAGGACATTATCGTTAAACCACTCGATGGCATGGGCGGTGAATCCATTTTCCGGCTCACCCCTGATGACCCGAATATTTCTGTCATTCTGGAAACCATCACCCGACATGGCAGCAAAACCATTATGGCACAGCGATATATACCTGAAATCAACGAAGGCGACAAACGCATCCTGCTCATTAACGGTGAACCCATCCCCTACGCACTGGCTCGTATCCCGGCGCAGGGTGAAACCCGAGGCAACCTGGCCGCTGGCGGCTCTGGAACAGGCGTTGAACTAACAGAACGTGACCGCTGGATTTGCCACCAGGTCGGTCCCCATCTACGTGAAATGGGGATTCTCTTTGCCGGTATCGACGTTATCGGCGAGTATCTCACTGAAATCAACATTACCAGCCCGACCTGTATTCGCGAACTGGACAAACAGTTCAATCTGGATATTGCTGGCCAATTGATGGATTGTATTGAACAACGGGTAGCCCAGTAAAACATTCTGAACATGAAGTTTTTAAGCACGCTTTTTTTGCTATGTTTTTTCACAATAAGCAACATGGCCTGCACCCAGCAGCCAGCCCAGAAATATAGCCGCACCATTTTAAAATTTGGCACCCTGATCGATGTCACCATCTTTGACACCAATGCTGCCCTCGCTGAAAAAGCACTGGATCAGGTCGAGGCCAGCTTTTATCAATATCATGCTGACTGGACCTCATGGCAGGACAGCCCACTGACCAGGGCCAACCAGAGCCTGGCCTCCGGCCAGCCTGCCCTGCTGCACCCCAGCATTATTCCATTGCTTGAAAAATCACAGGCACTCTCCAAAAGCAGCCACGGCCTGTTCAATCCCGGCATCAATACACTAATTCGCCTGTGGCAGTTTCACCGTAGTGATGAACCCGACATTCAGCCACCATCCCAGCAGGCCATTCGCCAATGGCTGGAGAAAAAACCTGACATGAACCAGCTGACACTCGACGGCCAGCAGCTACGCAGCAGCAACCCGAATACACAGCTCAACTTTGGCGCATTTGCCAAGGGCTACGCCATCGATCTCTGCTTTGATTCTCTACAAGAAACAGGCATACATAATGCCGTGATCAATGCCGGTGGTGACCTCAGCGTGCGCGGCCAGCACGGTGATCGTCCGTGGAAAATAGGCATCAGACATCCCAGAGAAGATGGCATCATCGCTTCACTGGAGGCACGGAATGGAGAAAGCATTTTCACCTCAGGCGACTACGAGCGTTTCTACGAATACAAAGGTCAACGTTACCACCACATCCTCGACCCGCGCACCGGCTATCCAGCCAGAGGCAGTACCTCGGTCACCGTGATTCACGGCAATGCAGGTACAGCCGATGCCGCTGCCACTGCCCTTTTTGTAGCCGGGCCTGAGCAATGGGAGGAAATCGCACAATCCATGGGTATCGAATACGTCATGCTGATCGCCACCGACGGCAGAATTCACATGAGCCATAAAATGGCTGAGCGCATCCACTTCACAAAAAAACAGCCAGACAGCATAGTGATCAGCAAATCGCTATAATTAACGATATGTCAGCAGTTCTTCAACATCAGGCCATCCCCGTCAGGCCACCCAAAATCACGGATACCGACCGTCTGGGTATGACCTTTTTTCTTGCCGCCCTGCTGCACGGTATTCTTATCCTTGGCATCACATTCAGCACCGCCCCGGTTCCGGAAGAAAAAACACCGCCCACGCTGGACATTATCCTGGTGCAGACCCAGAACCCCTCAGAAGCCAAAGATGCAAAATACCTGGCACAGATATCACAACAGGGTGGCGGCAACAGCAAGAAAAAAAGCCGCCCGCGTGATCTGTTCACTGCACCCAGCGTAGCCCAGAATCCGGGACAGGCACTGCAGGCACAGCAGCAGGCGTCCCGACAGAAGCAGGCAGAAAAAGTCGACATGCTGCACCAGAAAGAATCCAGCTACAGCATTGATACCCAGGACAGGCAGACCAAACCCGACGACATCACCCTTAAGCAGCAACAAAGCAACGCAAAAAGTGCCAAAAAAGCACGGCTGATCCAGGAAATCAGCAACATCATCGAACACCAGATCGAACACCCCAAAGTGAAATACATGAATTCCAGCACAAAGGAATTTGTACCTGCGCGCTATATGCGCGAATGGATCAACCGCGTTGAGCGTATCGGCAACCTGAATTACCCTGACCAGGCCCGGCGTAACAAGCTCAGTGGCACGCTAATTTTAGACGTCACCATCAACGCCAAAGGTGAATTGATACAGGTCGATTTGCGCAAATCATCCGGACACAAAATACTGGATGATGCCGCAAAACGTATCGTCAAACTGGCCGCACCATATTCACCCTTCCCTGCCAAACTAAAACAGGAAGCTGATGTCATACACATTACTAGAAGCTGGGAATTCATGAACAATAGCGAGTTTAAAACCCAATAATGGAAACCACTAATTTAACCAGTCATTTCATTATCGCCATGCCCAATCTGGTGGATGACAATTTTAATCATACGGTAACCTACATCTGCGAACACAATGAAAATGGCAGCTTTGGCATCGTTATCAATCGGAAAACGGATGTTACCCTCGATGAAGTCATTCATCAGATGGAAATAGAACCCAGTGATTCTATCGCTAATGAAAAGTTCATTTACCACGGCGGCCCGGTGCAACAGGAACGCGGATTTGTTCTTCACCAGCCCGTTGGCAAATGGGACTCCAGCCTGCAAATTAACGACCACCTTGCTCTCACCACTTCCCGCGATATTCTTGAAGCCATCGCCCACGATGAAGGCCCCGAGCAATCGATTATCACACTCGGCTACGCCGGCTGGTCACCCGGGCAACTGGAGCAGGAAATTGCCTATAACACCTGGCTCAGCTGTCCTGCAGATGACCAGATTATTTTTGAAATCCCTGCCGAAAAACGCTGGCAGGCCGCAGCCGATTTACTGGGCATTGACCTGCAACTACTGAGTAACGATGCAGGACATGCCTAAATCGTGAACAATATCACCACCGTTCTAGGCATTGATTACGGCCTGAAGCGCATCGGCATCGCCAGCGGCCAGACCATCACCGGCTCTGCCTCCCCCATCACCACCCTCAAACAGACAAACGGCTCCCCCGACTGGCCAGCCATTGAAGAACTTATCCACCAATGGAAGCCGCAGGCACTGGTTATCGGCATGCCTTATTACCTCGACGGCAAGGAAAATAAAATGACAAAAATCGTTGAAGCATTTTGCCTCGAACTGGAGCAACGCTTTGGCCTGCCCATCTTCAAAATCAATGAGGCCTTAAGTTCTTATGAAGCCGAAGAAATGCTGAAAAAAAACACAAAAATAGGCAAGCACAACAAGCACGAGATTGATAAAATGGCCGCCGCACTCATTGTGCAAAGCTGGCTCGACCAACAATAAGATCTATAACTTATGGAAGACATTGCCAAACCAGAAGCACTTCTGGACAAACTGGCTGAGCAACTAAAAGCCCTGCTCACCGAACGATCAATTGATCAACCATTGATGGTTGGTATCCATACCGGCGGTGTCTGGATCGCCAATGCATTACACCAGAGACTCTCCCTGAAAGAACCTCTTTCTACGCTAGACATCAGCTTTTACCGGGACGACTTTTCCCGTATCGGCATGAACCCTCAGGTCAAACCATCAAAACTGCCTTCTCAAATCGACGATCAACACATTATTCTGGTCGATGACGTACTGCACACGGGCCGCACTATCCGCGCTGCAATGAATGAGATTTTTGATTATGGTCGCCCGGCCAGCATTACCCTGGTTTGCCTGGTTGAACGCAGTGGCCGGGAAATCCCTATTCAGGCGGATATTGTCGGTCAGCGCCTGCACCTTGATGATAACCAGCACATCAAACTCACTGGCCCCGAACCGCTGGAGTTTGTTATCAAATGACAAGCTCAACAGGAACAGAACATGGTCAATAAAGCCAGCCGAGCTACCGATTCCCTGATAGGGCACGATGCCTGGAATATCCAGCTGGACAAAAATGGCAAACTCAAACACTTCCTGACCGTCGAAGGCCTGAGTACCGAACTGCTCACCAATATTCTTGATACCGCCGAAAGTTTTGCCAACATCAATGAGCAGAGCGTTAAAAAAGTCCCCCTGCTACGTGGCAAGACCATCGCTAATTTATTCTTCGAAGCCAGCACCCGAACACGCAATACTTTTGAGCTGGCCGCCAAACGACTCTCGGCCGACGTTCTCAACGTCAACATCAGCACCTCAGCCACCAGCAAGGGCGAGACATTGATGGACACACTGCAAAACCTACAGGCTATGCAGTGCGACATGTTTGTCGTCAGGCACAATGCCTCTGGCGCCGCCCACTACATCGCCAACCGGGTCGCCCCCGGCATCAGTGTGATCAACGCGGGCGATGGCAGCCACGCCCACCCCACACAGGCCATGCTGGACATGTTCACCATCCGGCGTAACAAGGGCGCTGACTTTGGTCGCTTGCGCGTAGCCATTGTCGGTGACGTGCTGCACTCGCGCGTTGCCCGCTCCCAGATACACGCGCTCAACATTCTCAATACCGGCAATGTTCGTGTAATCGCACCCAAGACGCTCATCCCGACCGGCATCGAAGACATGGGCGTGGAAGTCTTTAATAATATGGAAGACGGCATCCGTGATTCCGATGTGGTGATCATGCTGCGCCTGCAGAAAGAGCGCATGCAGGGCGCTTTACTGCCCAGCGAGCAGGAATACTACCAGATGTACGGCCTCACCGAGAAACGACTCGGCCTGAGCAAACCGGATGCCATTGTCATGCACCCAGGACCGATCAATCGTGGTGTAGAAATTGAATCCTGCGTCGCCGATGGGCCACAGTCCGTGATTCTCGACCAGGTGACTTATGGCATTTCTGTGCGCATGGCGGTGATGTCAATGGCACTGGGGCGAGAGCCTGAACTCAGAGAAGGTGGCGAAACATGAACCAGTTGCTGATTAAAAATGGCCATCTTCTGGACCCTGTCAACAGGCTTAGCCAGCAGGCTGATCTTTATATCGAAAATGGTCATATTGCTGCCATTGGCAACGCGCCCGAGAATTTTACCGCCGACCAGACCATCGACGCCAACGGCCTGACCGTAATCCCCGGCATCATCGATTTATGCGCCCGCCTGCGCGAACCGGGGCAGGAGCACAAAGCCACCATCCACAGCGAGACCATCGCCGCCGCCATGTCCGGCATCACCACTATGTGCTGCCCGCCCGACACCGATCCAGTCATCGATGAACCTGCCGTGGTCGAACTTATCAACCATAAGACGGCCAATGCCGCCCACAGCAATGTGCTCATGCTGGGCGCACTCACCACCGGATTACAGGGTGAACTGCTCAGCGAAATGCAGGCGCTACAAATTGCTGGCTGCGTCGGGTTGAGCAATGGCAGACATGCCATCGATAACACGCTGGTGCTGAAACGCGCTTACGCCTACGCGGCCAATTGCAAGCTGACGGTTTTCATCGAGCCCAATGATCACTGGCTGAGTGCTGGTGGCTGCGCACACGAAGGCACTGTTGCCAGCCGCCTTGGCCTGAAAGGTATTCCCGTTTCAGCGGAGACCGTAGCACTGGCTCGGTCGCTTGAAATCGTCAGGGAAACCGGTGTTAAAGCCCATTTTGGCCGTCTGTCCAGCGCGGCCAGTGTCGCCATGATACGCCGCGCAAAGGATGACGGCCTGAATATCACCGCCGATGTCAGTGCGCACCAGCTACATTTAAATGAACTCGACATCAGCAGCTTCAACAGCGCCTGTCACGTACTGCCGCCACTGCGCAGCCAGCGAGATCAGGAAGCACTGCAACACGGCATTGCCGATGGCACGCTGGATGCCATCTGCTCTGATCACCAGCCCCACGATCCGGATGCCAAGGAATCCCCCTTTGCCAGCACGGAACCTGGCATTAGCGCACTCGCCACCCTGCTACCACTGGCGCTACGTCTGGCAGATAGGGAAATCATCGATATCGAAACCATCATTCGGGCGATTACTTCCGCACCCGCCTCCATTCTCGGCATGAATACCGGCTCACTCAGCATCGGAGCGAGCGCCGATATCTGCATTATTAACCGGAATGTGAACTGGCAACTGAGTGAATCAAATATTTTCAGTTCCGGTAAAAACTCGCCCTTCATGGGCTGGGATTTTGAAGCGCGCGCTGAACATACCATTATCGGCGGCACACTGCTCTACAGTCACCGCGACTGAATATTAACGCTCCACTCAAAACCCACTGCTGAAACTAAACCCTATCTTGCACCACTGGATGGGTCACTGGGGAACTGCAACGTAGGTGGTTTCTCTTTTGATCCTGAATCAACACCACCACCGAAATTGATCTTCCATTCGAGGTCACTACTCGAGTCAGCATTGGCCAATGCTGTTTTAAGATCAATACGGCCATTTTTATACAAAAGAAACAGCGACTGATCAAACGTCTGCATACCCTCATCACTGCCTTTTTCCATTACGCCTTTGATTCCATGAAAATCAGCTTCACGTATCAAACTGGCGATGTATGGTGTATTTATCATCACTTCTACCGCTGCGACACGCGAACCATCAACAGAAGGCACCAGACGCTGCGCCAGGATTGCATTCAGATTCAGCGACAGATCCATCAAAATCTGGTTATGTGCATCATTGGGAAAGAAATTCAGTATACGATCCAGCGTCTGATTAGCATTGGTTGCGTGCATAGTGGTCAGACAAAGATGCCCGGTATCCGCGTACCGCAGTGCGGACTCCATCGCCACCCGGTCACGTGCTTCACCAATCATGATCAGATCAGGCGTCTCTCGCATCGCCTCACGCAACGCATTTTCAAATGACAGTGTATCGAGTCCGATTTCACGTTGACCAACAATCGATTTCTTATGATGAAACATAAACTCGATGGGGTCTTCAATGGTCAGGATATGCCCCGTTTCATTACCATTGCGGTAATCAATCATCGATGCCAGTGATGTTGATTTACCCATGCCAGTTGCACCTACAACCAGCACCAGGCCTTTTTTCTGGCTGATCAGTTTTTTATATAAATCGGGCAGGCCCAGTTCATCCAGCGTCGGTATATCAGACCGGATATAACGGATCACCATTGAAACTTCACCGCGCTGCATATAGATATTGACGCGGAAGCGGCCAAGGTCGGTATAGGACATACCCATATTCATTTCAAGATTTTTCTCAAAATCCTGAATCTGGGCGGGTGTTAATAAATCATATGCCAGTTTCTTGGTCATGCCCGGTGTCAGCATGCTCTTACCCACCGGACGCATGGAACCTTCAATACGCACACTGACAGGTGCGCCTGTAGTGAAATAGATATCCGAAGCCTGCTGTTCGGACATCAACTTTAGATAAGGCTGTAAATTCATTAACGTAACCCTCTAAATTCAGTTATCTGAGCATACTGGATGAATCATCAGAAGGATCATCCGCCATCTGAAGCTTGTCCAGTCCACTCATCAGGTCTTCATTCTTGGCACCTTTGCCTTCAAGTTTAACCCTCAGTCTCAAATCATTGACCGAGTCAGCATTGCGCAGCGCATCTTCAAACGTAATCTGTCCGGCTTCAAAAAGATTAAACAGATGCTGGTCAAAGGTCTGCATGCCCATTTCATTCGATTTGGCAATCAACTCCTTCATCTCATGCACCTGGCCTTTGAATATCATATCTGACATCAGAGGAGAATTAATCATCACTTCCACCGCTGCAATACGTCCTTCACCAGAAGCAGTGGGGATTAAACGCTGGGAGATCAGGCCTTTAAGATTCAATGATAAATCCATCAACAGCTGCTGGCGACGTTCTTCAGGGAAAAAGTTAATAATACGATCCAGCGCCTGGTTGGTGCTGTTCGCATGCAGGGTAGACAGACACAAATGCCCTGTCTCGGCAAAGGCAATCGCATACTCCATGACTTCACGATCACGAATCTCACCAATCAGGATCACATCGGGTGCCTGTCGCAGGGTATTTTTTAGTGCAATTTCATAGCTGTCCGTATCTACACCCACTTCACGCTGGGTCACAATACAGTTTCGATGGTTGTGCACAAACTCAATCGGGTCTTCAATGGTAATGATATGGCCCTTACTGTTTTCATTTCGATAGCCCACCATCGCCGCCAATGACGTTGACTTGCCCGAGCCGGTTGCACCCACAAAAATAACCAGACCACGCTTGGTCATGGCTATTTCTTTTAAAACTTCAGGCAAATTCAGATCATCAAACTCGGGAATGTCCGACTGAATCATACGTAGCACAACACCTACCGAGCCGCGCTGAGTAAACGCATTAACACGAAAGCGGGAAACACCTGGGAGACTGATCGCGAAATTACACTCCTGGGTGCCATCAAACTCTGCGGATTGCTTATCATTCATCAATGAACGCACCAGTATCTTGGTATGCTGAGGCGTCAGCGCCTGATTTGATATAGCCTCCATGGCTCCATCCACCTTAATAGAAGGCGCGGCACCAGCAGTAATAAATAAATCCGACCCCCCTTTTTGCACCATGTTGCGCAAAAGGTCATGCATGTATCGTATCGCCTTATCACGATCCATTGGTAATCACCTCACGTATTTTCATATCAGTTAGCTTCATATGATATGACAATTTAAAAACACTATTAAAAATTATCCTTATTAGCCGCTTTTGAGATGGCCGCTTCCCTGTTGATCAGCCCCTTGCCCAGCAGCTCCAGTAAATTCTGATCCAGGGTCTGCATACCAATACCCTGCCCGGTCTGGATCGCCGAATACATCTGCGCAATCTTGTTCTCACGGATCAGGTTACGTATCGCAGGGGTGCCAATCATAATCTCATGTGCCGCAACACGGCCACCACCAATTTTCTTCAACAGGGTCTGCGAAATTACTGCACGCAATGACTCAGACATCATCGCACGCACCATTTCTTTTTCTGCCGCCGGGAACACATCAACAATACGGTCAACGGTTTTAGCTGCAGAGCTGGTATGCAGTGTCCCGAAAACAAGATGCCCCGTTTCCGCTGCTGACAGGGCCAGTCGAATGGTTTCAAGGTCACGCATCTCGCCCACCAGAATTACATCAGGGTCTTCACGTAGCGCTGAACGTAGCGCTTCACTAAAGCCCAACGTGTCTCGATGCACTTCACGCTGATTGATCAGGCATTTCTTACTTTCGTGCACAAACTCAATCGGATCCTCAATGGTCAGAATATGGCCATAGTGATTTTCATTAACGTAATTAATCATGCCTGCCAGGGTGGTCGATTTACCCGAACCCGTTGGCCCGGTCACTAGCACAATACCACGAGGCGTATTGGATATATCCTCAAAAATCTTCGGTGCACCCAGTTCTTCCAGGGTCAGGATTTTGGAGGGAATAGTACGAAATACTGCACCAGCACCACGGTTATGGTTAAAGGCGTTAACACGAAAACGCGCCAGCCCCGGAATTTCGAACGAAAAATCCGTCTCCCAGTATTCTTCAAAAGTCTTACGCTGCTTGTCGTTCATGATGTCATACACCATGCTATGAACCGCTTCGTGCTCCATTAGATCCACATTAATACGCCTGACATCACCATCAACACGTATCATCGGCGGCAAGCCTGCAGATAAATGCAGGTCAGATGCCCCATTCTTCACACTAAATGCCAGAAGTTGCGCAATATCCATCAATTCCCCCAGATGTTTTTATTCATTCTCTCTTAATTAGATGATTTACGCAGATGATATCTACGCAACCATTGAATACCTTTACATCCTACTACTTATAGCCAACAAATCACCGTGCTTCAGCAAATTTTGTCGTCTAATTCCGATATTTTTTATCATCGCCACATGCACCCCACAGGGCTATGGTAAAATTTTCACTCTGAAAGAGTACTTTCTAACACGCTTTGGAACTGAAATCGATCAAATGAGCACATCAATCGCATTTATCGGCGGTGGAAATATGGCCTGTAGCCTGATTGGCGGCCTGTTATCATCGTCAGAGCAAACTGCAAATATTCTGGTCGCAGAACCCAATGCTGATCAGCGCGCTCAACTAGAACAGCAGTTTGATATTCAGGCGACTAGCAATAACGCCGACACTCTCAGTGTTGATGTTGTCGTGCTGGCAGTCAAACCCCAGCTGCTACAGCTGGTTTGCCGAGAAATCAGCAAACCACTGGTACAGGCAAACAGGCTACCCCTGTTTATTTCCATTGCAGCCGGCGTACGCAGTGGCGACATCAACCGCTGGCTAGGGGGTGAACAGGCCATTGTGCGTTGCATGCCAAATACGCCATCATTATTAAGGGCTGGTGCAACCGGGCTTTATGCCAACCCACAGGTTAATGACACACAAAAAACACTGGCTGAAAATATCATGCAGGCCGTCGGCATCACCCTGTGGGTTAACAAGGAAGATGAACTGGATGCGGTCACTGCTGTCTCCGGCAGCGGCCCGGCCTATTTCTTCCTGCTCATGGAAGCCATGAAGAAGGCAGGCGTTCAACTGGGACTGGAAGCTGAAACCGCTGAAAAACTGGTGCTACAAACTGCATTAGGTGCAGCGATGATGGCCGATAACAGTGACGTTGATGCATCCACCCTACGAGCACGTGTCACCTCCAAAGGCGGCACCACCGAACAGGCGATCAAGAGCCTTCAGGAAGCCGGTTTTGAACAACTGGTTGAAAATGCCCTTAAAGCCGCCAACGACCGGTCACAGACGCTGGCTGATGAACTGAGTACAGATCTATCATGAATCCTTTTGTATTT
>JAPHSZ010000219.1 GCA_026196545.1 Gammaproteobacteria bacterium | reverse complement strand
CGTGATGTCTCGGGTGAAGGTGTCCAGCAGGCGCTGTTAAAACTGATCGAAGGTACGGTGGCATCGGTGCCGCCCCAGGGTGGTCGCAAGCATCCGCAGCAGGAATTTTTGCAGGTAGATACCGGTAATATCCTGTTTATCTGTGGTGGTGCTTTTGCCGGTCTGGATAAGGTGATCCGTAATCGCTCAGAGAAAGGCGGCATTGGTTTTGGTGCTGAGGTGCGTTCATCAGAAGAGCAGCGCCAGTTCAGTGATGTGCTGGATGACCTTGAGGCGGATGACCTGATTCAATATGGTCTGATTCCTGAGTTTGTCGGTCGTTTGCCGGTGGTGGCTACGCTCAATGAGCTGGACGAAGATGCCCTGGTTACCATTCTTACCGAGCCCAAGAATGCACTGGTCAAGCAATATTCCAAGATGATTGAAATGGAAGGCAGTGAACTTGAGCTGCGTGATGATGCCCTGCATGCAATTGCCAGGAAAGCGATGGAGCGTAAAACAGGGGCTCGTGGTCTGCGTACGATTCTGGAGAACATACTGCTCGATACCATGTACGAGCTGCCTTCTCAGGATGATGTTTCCAAAGTGGTTATCGATGCATCGGTGATTGCCGGTGATAACCAGCCGATACTTGTATATAACGGCGGCGATAAAAAACAGATCTCGCAAGAGTAAGAGCTACTCATCAGGTAATTAATTCTGTTTGCGTGTTTTTATAGCACTTGAAAAAAACCGCAAGCGCCCCCACTGGTACTAAGAATCCATCAAAATAGAGGCACCCATGGCCAGTTCAAGCGACAAAGATCAATCCAGTTTATCCGTAGCAATAGAAGTTCCGGTATTACCATTACGTGATGTTGTGGTCTATCCACATATGGTCATTCCCCTGTTTGTCGGGCGCGAAAAATCGATTCAGGCGCTCGATACCGCCATGCAGAATGATAAAAAGATTTTACTGGTAGCGCAGAAGAGTGCGGATATTGACGATCCGGGCATTGATGATGTCCATGAAATTGGCACCTTAGCGAGCATTCTCCAGTTGCTGAAATTGCCGGATGGAACCATCAAGGTTCTGGTTGAAGGGGTGCAACGTGCAAAAGTAGAAGACCTGCACGAAAGCGGTGATTTTTTTGTTGCCAATTATTCAGAACTGGAAGATGTTTCAGCTGAAGATGAGCGTGAGCTGGAAATTCTGTCGCGTTCTATTCTTAACGTATTTGACCAATACGTAAAACTCAATAAAAAAGTGCCTGCAGAAATCCTGACTTCATTATCGGGTATTGATGAGCCGTCACGGCTGTCAGATACCATTGCAGCTCATATGTCATTGAAGTTAGACGAAAAACAGAAAATTCTTGAGATCGCCAGCGTGCACGAACGGCTTGAATATTTGATGAGCCTGATTGATGCCGAGATTGATTTATTGCAGATTGAAAAACGTATTCGTGGCCGAGTTAAGCAACAGATGGAGAAAAGCCAGCGCGAATATTATTTGAATGAACAGATGAAAGCGATCCAGAAGGAACTGGGTGATATGGACGATGTACCCAATGAAATCGAAGAGCTTGAAAAGCGCATCGAAGAAGCGGGTATGAGTAAAGAGGCTAACAAGAAAGCGGTCAGTGAGCTCAACAAGCTGAAAATGATGTCACCGATGTCGGCTGAAGCGACCGTGGTGCGTAACTATATCGATTGGCTGGCTGATTGCCCGTGGAAGAAAAAATCGAAAATTCGACGTGATCTTGCCGGTGCTGAACAGGTGCTCAATGATGATCACTATGGTCTGGAAAAAGTTAAAGAACGCATTCTTGAATACCTGGCTGTACAGCAGCGGGTCAAGAAGCTCAAAGGGCCTATCCTTTGCCTGGTCGGGCCACCGGGTGTCGGTAAGACTTCGCTAGGCCAGTCTATTGCACGTGCGACTAATCGTAAATATACCCGTATGTCTCTGGGTGGTGTACGTGATGAATCAGAGATTCGTGGTCATCGCCGGACTTATATTGGTTCATTACCGGGCAAGGTTATTCAGAACCTGAGCAAAGTAGGTACGCGTAACCCATTGTTCCTGCTGGATGAAATTGACAAAATGGCGGCGGATTTCCGCGGTGATCCAGCTTCAGCCCTGTTAGAAGTGTTAGATCCTGAACAGAATCATACTTTTGCCGATCATTATCTGGAAGTTGATTTTGACCTTTCAGACGTGATGTTTGTGGCTACGTCTAATAGCATGAATATCCCTGCACCATTGCTGGATCGTATGGAGGTAATTCGCCTGCCGGGTTATACCGAAGATGAAAAAGTGGCAATTGCCAGAAAGTATTTGTTGCCCAAGCAGATGGAAGAGAGCGGCCTGAAAGATAATGAATTGCAGGTTAATGAATCTGCGTTGCGCGATATTGTTCGTCTTTATACGCGTGAGGCCGGTGTTCGTAGTATGCAGCGTGAGCTGGCCAAGATCTGCCGTAAGGTAGTCAAGCAAATGGTGCTCAAACCTGAAAGCAAGGCTGTATCTGTGACATCAAGAAATCTTGAGAAATACCTGGGTGTAAAACGCTTCCGTTATGGTGTGGCAGAAAAGCATAATCAGATTGGTCAGGTTAAT
>JAPHSZ010000206.1 GCA_026196545.1 Gammaproteobacteria bacterium | reverse complement strand
GCTTTCAGGAAAGGCCTTTTTATAGATGTTATCAATTTCAACCTGGAGTTTTTTATTGCTATTCTGGAATTCATTTTGTTGCACGCTGATAATACCGAGGTGCAGGCATAACCATATTGTGGCCAGTGAGGCGGCCAGTCGCCAGCGCTGCCAGTTAATATCGCTTTTAGATGCTGGTTTGTATTCGCCCTGCAAAAGATTGAGTGCAAGTGCGTGTTTATATTCGCCGCAATAGACCACCAGCGGATGGGTATTGTAGCTGACTCGAATTAATTCGGTGCCTTCTGGAATAATGCTGTCGATATCCTGGGTGTCTGCGTCGTCACCATCGGCGGTAAGCAGTATGATTTTTTCAGGTGTTTTTCGACCGTCTTTCAGTAGCTCTGATTCAAGCAGCAGGGCCAGTATATTGCGATCAAACTCCCCGGCATCATAAGTATCAAACTGTATGTTGGCCTGGTCATTGTGTATCAGTACGGACCATTGTTGCGAATTTGCAGTCAGGCAAAGTGCATCCGGAATTATCGCGACCGGCTCGATTTTGTATTGTCTTAAAGTTGTGAGAATACCGTCCAGGGTATTACGATTGATGGCGGCAACGGGTGTGCGGCCATCAGCAGCTGTTTTTCCTGCAACAAAATGAAGCTCATCGATATCGTCAGCAATTTTTTCTTCGAGTGCAAAAGGTGCGGCGCGTAACAGTTTTTGCTGGTTCCTGATGGGCAGCTCAACTGAATCGACGTGTATTGCGGTGCTATCAAGTAAAACCACGGTTTGATGTTTGGCTGCGAGTGGAGTGGCATCATTCAATGAGCCCTGAGATAGCATGGTCGCCATTTCGCCGGCGGCATTAACCAGAGACCATGTGGCATGGTCCGGGTTTTTCGGGTCGAAGTGTATGAGTAGTGTGTCTGCCACTAGTAGGCTCCCTGTGAGCGTGTTAGAACTTCTGTTTCACCGTCTTTGTTTCGTTGGATAATGCTGTACATCAGGGTTCTCGCCTGTCCAATATTGGCTTCGGTTTCGAGCAGGAAATAATCGCTGCTGACAGAAAGCCCATCGGTCTCCTTTATGATCTCAGAAAGTTTGTATGTACTTAGAAACCCCTGCAATGTTTCAGAAGGTTCTTCTTTTCTCTGTTCAATAATATTGGCGACGGTGTCATCGCCAATATTGGCTGCCAGCGATTTTAGCACTTCTGCAGGCGCCGTGTTGACGTTGATAGGTGCATCCAGGCCAAAGGCACAAAGCCAGTCTTTGCTTTGCTGGATAGAGGCGTCTTCTTCAAAACCCTTGATTAAGCGTAATTCACTGAGGCTCTGGATGGCCTGTCCGGCGTTGCGATAAGGCCTTTCCAGATTGAGATAGTAACCATCTTCAGCACCATCAGGAATTTCGGTATCCGGGTTGGTATCTATCCAGTCAATGATTGCCTGTGATAGATCGGCACCTGTTGGTTCTTCGAGATACTGCATCAGGCGTTTAAAGCGATCCTGAGCCAGTATATTTTTTTTGTTGTCTTGATAAAGAGAGTTCAGGTTAAAACAGGCCTGGAGGTCGCTTAGTTTGCCCTGTATGCTGCCGCCCTCTACGGGCAGGGGTGGAATTTCCATGGCCCAGTCCTCGCCCAGGTGATCGAAATCATTGTCTTCCCGATCAGATTTTAAAATACGGCGTGACCAGTATTCGGCTTCCATAAGATACAGCATGGCCTGGTCACTGGCGATAACGTTGCTGGTGCGGCGTATATCCAGTTGCAGGCGTGTGCTGAGCTCAACGCTGATCACTGTGGCCAGTGCAACAATCAACAGGGCGGTGATCAGGGCCACACCTCTTTGTGAAGAACGAAGATGCATCAGCCGCCCACCTGATAGAGCCGAGTGATTTCTCCCCAGTCTTTCAGTTCCAGTATGAACTCGATAGCGGAGAGTTGAATAGTATCCCCGCCGGTTTGCTGTTGCGGGTTGAGTGGTGGCCACTCATCGTGCCATTTTTCTGCATTATCCAGATAGCGCAATTCAACCCGTTCCAGCTTATCGAGCAGGGTGGTTTGATAGGCTTCCATCGCGGGCGCCCTGTCCAGCTGTGGCCAGAACAGGCGAAGCAGTTTTCCATCCTCAAACTGGTAGGCGACGCGCAGTAAATTACTGCGCTTTAATTTTGCCGGATTACGCCGTCCGTTACGGGTGAATTCAACTAAATAATCCAGGTCATTGCCGGCATCTAGAAAGGGCTGGGGGTTGCCATAGTCATCGCGGATGCCGCGCTCGATAATTTGCGTGAAATCACGGCTGATGGTTAAAACAGCCCGTTGTACTGCCTGCAGTCGTTCCAGTTCTATTTTTGAATGCTGGTTGTTTTCAATAATCTGGCTGAGTCCGCCATAAGCCATCACCGACATCACCGCAAAAACGGCGATGGCGATCAGTAACTCAATGAGAGTGAAGCCGCTGGCTTTGTAATGATGTTTATGTGGCTGCATTTATTTGTTTACATAGCCGATTAATCGAGTCAGCCCCTGCTCCCTGTCTTCATCAGAAAATATCTGGAACTCGACCTGGCGTGCATCCTCATCCTGGGTTTCTTTGGTGGTGCGTAGCCAGAACCATTCGGTATTGACCATCTCTGAACTGCCTTTTTTTTCACCAATGGGGGGGAACTCGGCATTCAGTTGAAGTTGCGTCATCTCATTCATTGCGACCCAGTGCGCGAGTGTCTTTTGTTTGAGATAAGCCGTTTGACGGGCCTGATTGCCGGAAGCACTCATGATGGTGCCCAGAGAGATGGCGATTATGGTCAGCGCGATCAGCACCTCGATCAGGGTGAAGCCGCGATTAAAATTTTTGTTTCGGTACTTAAAAGTCATCGGCTTTGACTTCATTCTTGCCATCGATATAGCCATTGACCATGTAACTGGCTGCTATGCCGTGCAGGGAGAAGCGTGCTGAGAATTCAGGGGTAATTTCTTCGCTGGAAAGCAGGAACACCTGAGGTCTGGGTTTTTCTTCATCTTCATCATCACTGTCTTCATCGTCGTTATCGGTGGTGTCACCGATGATGATGTCCGTTTGCTCTATGGCCAGGTCGATTTCCATGTTCTCGGGGAGTTCACGTTCACGGAGCAGCTTGTCATCTGCTATGGCCTGCCATTGATCGCCCGTATAAGTTAGAAACTGGTAGCTGTTCTGTTTGAACTCAAGCCCGTACTCGGTGTTTTTCATTACCGCTTCTTCGAGCGCGAGTTGAATCAGGCGTTGCAGGCGTTGCGCCTCTTCCCTGATTGAGTCTTCAGGAGAGCTACTCCGAATAGTGAGGGTCGCAAAAGAAAAAAGAATCGCGATAATCACGATAACGATCATCAGTTCGAGCAGGGTAAATCCATTTGTTCTGCCTGGGTTTGAACTGTAAAAACGGATATTAAATTTTCTGTTATTCAATGTCCCATGAACCAATATCGGCAAACACGCCTTCGCCGCCGGGAGCGCCATCGGCACCCAGTGAATAAATATCGACTTCACCGTGCTGACCTGGGCTCATATAAAGATAGTCATTACCCCAGGGGTCTTTCTTCAGCTTTTTGATGTAACCACCTGTTTTCCAGTTAGGGGCATCAGAGGGCTGGCTGACCAGTGCCTCCAGTCCCTGATCGGTGGTTGGATAGACGAAGTTATCCAGTCGGTAAACATCCAGTGCACTTTCCAGTGCTTTGATGTCGTGTTTGGCCTTGGCAACGCGTGCCTTGTCCGGGTTATCCATAATTCTGGGGACAACGACACCAGCGAGAATGCCAAGGATGACGATAACCACCATAAGCTCGATCAGGGTAAAACCCTTCTGGTGTCTGTTCATGGTATTGATTTGTAATTTCAAGTCTTTACGCTCCATATTTTGTTTTGCTACTGCTTGCGCAACGGGTTAGAGTGCGCGAAATTCATAAAATTCGATAAATGAATAAGTTATTGCGGGAATAGTAACAAATGCACCTTGAGCTGCCTATTAAAAATCGTATTACTCTGCGATGGAATCACGCTTTATGGCTTTTTATATTGCTATTCAGCGCCTTTCTGCAGGCCAGTGGTCAGGTGCCTAGCTGGCGTTTTGATCGGGTATTGATTGAAGGCGGCGACTACTGGCTGTTGTTGAGTGGCAATATTGTGCATCTCAACTGGATGCACTGGGCCCTGAATATAGCGGGCTTAACTATTGGCATTTTCTTTTTCGGCAGCTATGGCAGTGTTTTTCACTGGTTGTTTGTGATTTTTATTTCTGCTGTTTTTGTCGGTGTTGGCCTGTACTGGTTTAATCCCGAGGTGACGTCGTATGTGGGTTTGTCAGGAGTTCTGCACGGCCTGCTCATTTATGGCGGTGTGCGTGAAATACGCGTTTATCCTGCCAGTGGTTATGCCTTTCTGTTTATTCTGGTCGCCAAGCTGATCTGGGAAATATTATACGGCGTGGTTCCGGGTTCAGAAGACCTGATTACCGGCCGGGTCGTCACCGATGCTCACCTGTATGGTGCTATCGGCGGTGCTCTGGCGACGGTGTTGCTGGCTTTATTTGACCAGCTGGTTAAGGTCGAAAATGGGCAGCAGGATACCGAGCACGATCAGTAACACCATCAGGCCCATGACGCTGATTATGATCGGCTCCATGATGCCGACGATGAAAGCAATCAGCGTAACCTGCTCACGCTCCAGTTGCGTGGATGCGCGTTGCAGCATCTCTTCGAGCTTGCCGCTGTTTTCGCCACTGGCGATCAGTTGCAGGGTAATGGGTGGAAACAGTTTGCTGCTTTCCAGTGATTTGCTGATACTGCCACCTTCGCGTACCCGGTCAGTGGCTTCCAGAATAGCGTTGCGCAGGGGCAGGTTGACCACCACCTGTGCAGAAATCTTCATGGATTCCAGTGCAGTCACGCCGCTGCCAGCCAGGATGCTGAAAGTGCGGGTAAACAGGGCGGTATTCAGGCCGCGCACCAGTTTTTGTATCAACGGGAGTTTCAGTAAGAGACGGTGGTAGCGTTCCTGATGTGCGGGGTGCGCGAGCATGAGCTTCAGGCCGACGAAAAGTGCGACAAGGATAAAAAAGATATAGACGCCGTAGTTAACGATGAAATCACTGATGGTTATCAGCCCCAGGGTGAGTCCGGGCAGTTCTTCGCCAATGTCATCAAATACGGCAACCACCTGCGGTACCACATAGGCCATCAGAAAGCCGACGATGAGAATAGCAAAGATGGTCAGGAAGGAAGGGTAGATCATGGCCTGGCTGACCTTGCTCTGCAGTTCCTGCCGGTTTTCAGTGTAGTCGGCCAGGCGTTCCAGCACGGTATCGAGATGGCCTGATTTTTCGCCTGCTTCGACAGTGGCGCAAAAAAGCTGGTTGAACACTTTTGGGTATTCAGCCAGACCCGCTGCCAGGGTGTGGCCTTCCATCACTTTTGAGCGTATTGCGTACATCATGCTCTGAATGCGTGGTTTTTCAGACTGGTTGGCCACCGCCGCCAGTGATTCTTCCAGAGGCAGGGCCGCCTGAACCAGCGTTGCCAGTTGCCGTGTGATTAAACAAAGCTCGGTTGGGTTGATGCCACGCTGAAAAAGTTTTGATCTGGCAGACGATGATGAGGATTTTCCAGATTTTTTTTTGCTGGCTTTGGTGCTATCAATCTGTAAGGGCGTCAGGCCTTTGTCGCGGAGGATCTGGCGTGTTTGTTTGGCAGTATCTGCTTCGATGATGCCTTTCTTTTCCTTGCCTTTTGCATCCAGGGCAATGTATTCAAAAGCGGCCATGATTTGCTTAGTCTTCGCGGCTAACGCGGATAACTTCTTCCAGTGAGGTGATACCTTTCAAAATCATGCGTCTGCCATCCTGGCGAAGGCTGGGGGATTTTTTACGGGCGTGCTGCTCCATCTCGTGCTCGCTGGCACCATCGTGGATCATTTCCAGTAGCGCATCATCGATGGGCACCAGTTCGTACAGGCCGCTCCGACCTATATAGCCCTGATAGTTGCAGCTGTCGCAGCCGTCAGCGGTGTAGATGGTGCTGTTGTCGCTGCTATCCATACCCAGCCATTCGCGCTCACTGTTAGTAGGTGTATGCGGTTTTTTGCAGTGGGGGCAGAGGTTGCGCACCAGCCGCTGCGCCAGCGCACCAATCAGGCTGGAGGCCAGCAGGAAGGGCTCAACGCCCATGTCGCGCAGGCGGGTGATAGCGCCGATGGCAGTGTTGGTATGCAGGGTGGAGAGTACCAGATGTCCGGTCAAACTGGCCTGTACCGCAATCGAAGCGGTCTCCAGATCACGAATCTCGCCGATCATGACTACATCCGGATCCTGTCGCAGGATGGAGCGCAGGCCGCGGGCAAAAGTCATGTCGACCTTGCTGTTGACCTGGGTCTGGCCGATGCCGTCGATGTAGTATTCAATCGGGTCTTCGACGGTCAGGATATTTCGGGATTTAACATTGAGGCGCGACAGTCCGGCATAAAGCGTGGTGGTTTTACCCGAGCCGGTGGGGCCGGTGACCAGAATAATGCCGTGTGGTTTATGTAGTAGCTGATCAAATGTATGGCGTGCTACTTCGGACATGCCCAGCTGTTCCAGATCCAGTCGTCCGGCCTGTTTATCGAGCAGGCGCATCACCACGCGTTCACCATGCCCTGAAGGCAGAGTAGAGACACGTACATCAACCGAACGACCGGCAACACGCAGTGAGATGCGGCCATCCTGTGGCAGGCGCTTTTCCGCGATATCCAGTTTGGCCATGACCTTGATACGTGAAATCACCAGCGGTGCAATGTTGCTGGGTGGCTGCAGGATCTCGCGTAGCATGCCATCGACGCGAAAACGCACGCGCATTCGGGTTTCAAAGGGTTCGATATGAATGTCTGAGGCATCGACCTTGATGGCCTCGGTGAGCAGTGCATTGATCAGGCGAATAATGGGGGCATCATCATCGGCCTCCATCAGGTCTTCCGGTTCCAATGAACCCGCGAGTTCATCAAGATTGAGCTCGTCGCCGACGCCTTCCATCATGGCCATGGCCTGGTCACTGCCCTGTTCGTAAGTCTGTGCCAGCAGGGCGGCGAACTGTTCATCGGAAGCGGGCGCAAGATTGAGTTTACGCCCGGTGGCGCGTTTTACTTCGGCCAGAATCAGTGGGCTGAAATTTTCACGGTGTAAAATCTGAACATGATCATCGGCAATCTGGCCAATCAGCACGCCATGGCGCTTGGCAAAGGCGTAAGGCAGCCTCTGTGGTGTGAGCACCTCAGCTGAGGGTTCAGCGGCGTTAGATGTATTCGTCATTGTCATCCCAGTCATCGTCATCCCAGTCGCTGTCATTTTCGTTTTCAATGACTTCCTGTTTTTTATTTTTGACCTGTGCCTTGTCGATGGTTTCTGGTTTTAGCGGGTCAAGGAGTGGTGTTGTATCGTCTATTAAATCCAGTGGTTCTTTTTCAAACTGGAGTTGCTCGCTACGCAGGTAATTGTATTTTTCGTTGGTAATGTACGCGGCATCGGTATCATCACGCAGGATGCTGGGGCGCAGGAAGACCATCAGATTCTGCTTGCTCTTGGTGGATGAGGTTGATCGGAACAGTGAACCCAGCAGGGGGATATCACCCAGCAGAGGCACTTTGCTTTCTCCATCGGTGACAATTTCTTCAATCAGGCCGCCCAGCACCAGAATGCCACCATCATCGACCAGTACGCTGGTTTTGATTGAACGTTTACGGGTCCTTGGGCCGGAGACTTCGCTGGTGCTTAAAACACTGGAGGTTTCCTGTTCAAGATCGAGCTTGATGGTGTCGCCTTCATTGACCTGGGGGGTGACTTTCAGGCTCAGGCCGACATCTTCTCGTTCGATGGTCTGGAATGGATTGCTGGGATTGGTGCTTCCCGTATTGGTGAATGAGCCGGTAACAAAGGGCACGTTTTCACCGACAATGATTTCAGCCTCTTCATTGTCTAGCGTGACGATACTGGGCGTGGAGAGAATATTGCTTGACTCATCGGTGGCCAGGGCGCGTAGCAACAGGGCATAACGTGTACCTGAGCTGGTGGTTTTGCCCGCACCCAGCATTAGTCCCGGGGTCAGTACGGAGCCAGGGTCAGCGATAGTTCCGCCGTCTGAAATTACACTTGAGGCAGCGAGAATATCACCCAGGCCGCCAAAGTTGCTGATACCCAGTGGTACGTTTGGATTTGTCGATTGCGAACCATCGGCTGCCATGCCGACACCGACATCACGGCCCTTATCGGCGGTGATTTCAGCAATAATGGCCTCAATCAGCACCTGGGCACGGCGAATATCCAGTTGCCTGATGACCGATTTAATGCTTTTCAGAGTGTTAGGGTCTGCAGTGATAATCAGCGCATTGGTATCCTCATCAGCCTGGATATCGGCGTTCTGGGAAAGAGTGCTGGCCGTGCCTCTTGCTGCTACTGCCTTGGCGGCCGCCGGACCTCGGGTTGTCGTGTTTTTGGCGACTGAGCTTTGGATACCGGTGAGAATCTTGACCAGATTTTCTGCCTTGGCGTATTTCAGGTAGATGACGTGGGTATTACCGCCGTCTTCCAGCGGGGTGTCCAGTTGCATGATGGTGGTGCGGGCCTTCAGGCGCGCACTGGGCTCTCCTGTCATCAATATGCTGTTGGTGCGGTCGTCGGCAGCCATGTTGATTTTCTTGGCTTCATTTTTTGCCGCACCGCTGGTCTGATACAAAGAGTCAACAATACGCACCAGTTCTTTGGCCGAAGCATGTTTAAGGTGGATGACTTCAAGTTCGTCGCTTTCCGGGCGATCGACACCCTGGATAATTTTCATCAGGCGCTGGATGTTGCCTGCATGGTCGGTAATGATCAGGCTGTTGGTGGGTGCGTAGGCGGCAAGGTGACCCTGCTGTGGCACCAGTGGCCTCAATATGGGCACCAGTTGTGCGGCTGGTACGTGTTCCATGCGTATGACCTTGGTGACCAGCGCATCGCCCGATGGGCTATGTTTGCCAACCGTTAACGGTACGGTTCCCTGTTTGGCGTTGACTTCAGGAATGATTTTGATCACCGAACCGGTAGTGACCGCGGCAAAGCCGTGTACCTGCAAGACTGAAAGAAATACCTCGTAGACTTCATCCTGCGACATGGTGTTGGCTGAGACCACGGTCACCTTGGCCTTGATGCGTGGGTCGATAATGAAGTTTTTGCCGGTGAATTTTGAGACTGTACTGATCAGGGCGCGAATATCGGCATCTTTCAGGTTCAGCGTGATTTCATCAGCTAAAACTGAGGCACTGAAAAATAGCAAAAAGATAAAGCCAAGTGTTTGCTGTGTGGCGGATTTAATTTTAAAGCTGATCATGCATGGGATCCTGTTGCGTTTTTGCGTATCCAGTGGTGTTTATTGTAGCTGAATATTGAGTGGTACTTCGACACCGTTTCTTTTTACCATAATGTTGACGCTATTTGCTGTGCGAAGTGCGTTTAAGGCACTAATGCTATTTGTCATATCATTCAATTTGATGCCATTAATTGAGGTGATTACATCGGAGGGCTCAATGCCCGCTTGAGTCAGCAGGTCGCTGTTCTGTTTTGGTTGCAGGCGAAAGCCGATCTGTTTGCCGTTTTCTCTAACTACAATAGGTAAAGCGTAGTTCTGGAAAGACTTTGGGTTTTTGATCAGCTCATTACGAATTTTTTTCAGTTTTTTTGTAGAAGCGGTTGATATCAGCGATGTTGAAGGTTGGGCAGCATTGCTGACGGGAGAGAATTGTGCGTTTCCTTTGTCTTTCAACATGCGCAATGTTTCAAGTTGTCCCCGGCGTTCGAGAATAACGTGCTCGGGGTGAATTTCTTTCAGCGTGATGCCACCCGGGATTTTGTCACCGATGCCGTATATCTCTTCCTTGCCATTGGCGCTTTGAGCAATAATGGCGCTGGCCATGGGGGTTGTACCGGCCGCGAGTACGCCTTTTAGCACCAGGTTCAGTTTTGTTTCTGGTGCTACGCTAGCTGTTATCGGTGCTTTTTTTGTTTCAGCAATACCGAATAAATGTGAACTGGTCAGCTTACGAAAAGCCTGCTGTTGTGATTTTTTTGCGTTGCTGAGATTTTTGCTGGTAACTGAATTGGCTGGTGTAACGACAGCAACCGATTCGGAACGAGAGTCATCCAGCAACATCCAGATAGCCTCAGAGAGCAGCTGGGCACAGGCGATAATCAGCACGAAATTGACTATAACCGGTAAGCGTTTCAGCAGAGGTTGTAGCTGTTCTGTTTGATTCAGTAGTTGGCTGAAT
>JAPHSZ010000193.1 GCA_026196545.1 Gammaproteobacteria bacterium | reverse complement strand
TGCTCCATCGGCCTCTCGGACATCTCTCCAGTTTGTTTTGATTCTGTTAGTGGACTGCCAGAATCAGGGGCGCAAGATTACGTGAGTTGCTGTTCTGGCGCAAGCTGTCGTGCTTATTCATAGAGTTTTTCGAGTATTTCTTTTGCACCCTGTGCCAGCAGGTCGTTGGCCAGTTCGATGCCGAGTTTTTCGCCATCAGAACGTGCACCGCTAATCGTGCTTTCGATGATACGGCTGCCGTCGGGTTCACCAACCAGGCCGCGCATGTTCAGGCTGTCGCCTTCGAGGATAGCATGGCAGGCAATCGGTACCTGGCAGCCGCCCTGCAGACGGTGGTTGAAGGCGCGTTCGGCCAGTACTTTGTCGCGGCTGTCGGTGTCATCGAGTACCGAGAGCAGGGCGAGGGTGGCATCATCGTTTTCACGACTTTCGATACCAACCACGCCCTGGCCAACGGCGGGCAGGATGATTTCAGATGGAATCCGCTGGCGGATGCGGTCGCTCATTTCCAGACGCATCAGGCCGGCGCAGGCGAGCACGATGGCATCGAATTCGCCGGCATCGAGTTTGGCCAGTCGGGTGTTGACGTTGCCGCGCAGGTCCTTGATCACAAGATCCGGACGGTGACTGAGTAACTGGCTTCGGCGGCGCAGGCTGCAGGTGCCGACGATGGCGCCCTGTGGCAGTTCGTCGATGTTGTTGTAGTGGTTGGAGACAAAGGCATCGCAGGGTTCCTCGCCCTGCAGGATGGTGGACAGGAACAGGCCCTCGGGGAATTCCATTGGCACGTCCTTCATCGAGTGCACGGCAATATCCGCGCTGCCATCAAGCATACCCTGTTCCAGTTCCTTGACGAACAGGCCTTTGCCGCCGATTTTCGCCAGCGGTGTATCGAGGATCTTGTCACCGCGGGTACTCATGGTGACCAGTTCGACTTTGAGGCCGGCGTGTGCAGATTCCAGGCGTTGTTTGACGTGTTCGGCCTGCCACAGGGCGAGCGGGCTTTTGCGGGTGGCGATGCGGAGTATTTGAGTCATGAGATTGTTATTTAAACTTGTTATTGGATTATTTAGTAGGCGTATTATAACCATATTAGGCAATCATTAACTCTACAGCCGTTCAAAATCCATATATAATTACGCTCTTATGGTGACCTGCTTTGGTCCCCTCGCGACGATTAACCGTGAACTCCGCCAGGTCCGGAAGGAAGCAACGGTAGCGGTGACATCGGGTGCCGGGGTGTGGCTGGGGCAGGTTGCCACCTAATTCCAAAGGAAGCTTTTACTGCATTGAGTGATGGTGATTCAGATTACAGGTAGGCGAAAAATGCATAACTTGGAGGAAATTCAGTGAGTTATCAGGTTCTCGCGCGTAAATGGCGCCCTGCCAATTTTGAGACACTGGTCGGTCAGGAGCACGTACAACGTGCGCTGGTCAATGCGCTGGATGAAGACCGCCTGCACCACGCCTATCTATTTACCGGTACCCGCGGTGTCGGTAAAACCACCATCGCCCGAATTTTTGCCAAAGCCCTTAATTGTGAAAAAGGCGTCACCTCCAAACCCTGTGGAGAATGTGGCGCCTGTCGTGAAATCACCGAAGGCCGTTTTGTCGATCTGATCGAAGTCGATGCCGCATCGCGTACCGGTGTCGATGATACCCGCGAGTTGCTGGAAAACGTGCAGTATGCACCAACCCGCGGCCGTTATAAGGTGTACCTGATCGATGAGGTGCACATGTTCTCCAAGAGCAGTTTTAATGCGTTGCTGAAAACGCTGGAAGAACCACCGCCCCACGTTAAATTTTTGCTGGCGACCACCGATCCGCAAAAGTTGCCGGTGACGATCCTGTCGCGCTGCCTGCAGTTCAATCTCAAGCGCCTGCCGGTGAGCTCGATTATTTCGCATTTGCAGAATATTCTCGAAACCGACGGCGTTGAGCACGACCTGATTGCCTTGCAGTTACTGGCCGAGGCGGCCGATGGCAGTATGCGCGATGCGCTCAGTCTGATGGATCAGGCGCTGGCCTTTGGTGGTGGCAGTATTCATGAAAATGAAATTCGCGACATGCTGGGTACTATCTCACGTGACAAGGTGCTGAATATCCTGAGGGCGCTGGTTGAGCGTGATGCCGCAGCTACATTAGCGGCTGTAGATGCACTGGCTGAGCTGACCCCCGATTATGAAAATGTGCTGGCCGAATTGCTCAGCCTGTTCCACCACATGGCGCTGGCGAAAAAAGTACCCGAGGCGCTTGATGATTATGTCAGTGAGCGCGAAGCGGTGCTGGCCCTGTCCGAGCAACTGAGCTCGGAAGATTTGCAGCTGTTTTACCAGATCGCCCTGATCGGTCGCCGTGACTTGCCGCTGGCACCCGATCTGCGTAGCGGCCTTGAAATGGTGTTGCTGCGTATGCTGTCATTCCGCCCGGCATCAACAGGGCAGGTGGCGGCGAGGGCAACCAATGCTCCAGCGGCGCAGGCGCCTGGAAATAAAACAACACAGGCAGCACCATCACCCACGGCTCACAAAATAGCGGAACCCGCTGCACCTGTGGCTTCTGCACCGGTGCCGGTCAATCGCAATAGTCGGGACTGGCGAGAGATTCTTGAAGGTCTGGCGGTGAGTGGCATGGTCAAACAGCTGGCGGCCAACTGCGTGTTGCAGGGCATTGAAGATAATACGGTAACGCTGGCTGTCGATGCCGGCCACCAGCAACTGCGCAATGCCAAAAGTGAAGCCAGGCTAAAACAGGCGCTGTGTGAATATTTTGATAAAGACCTGCGACTGGAAATCATCGTCAATGCTGGTGCAAAAACAGTGGCAGAAGGCAGGCCGGTTGAAACCCCCGCTCAGTCACAGGCACGTGAAACCAACGAGCGTCAACAGCAGGCCGAGGCCTCTATTGAAGGCGACAGTTTTGTGCAGGCGATGAAAGAAAATTTCAATGCAGAGATTGTGCCGGGTTCAGTTAAACCTGTAAGTTAAAACGTAAACAATGATATTTATAAAGATTTGAAGAGGTAAAGATTATGATGAAAGGCGCCATGGGCAACATGATGAAACAAGCTCAAAAAATGCAGGAGGACATGAAAAAAGCACAGGAAGAAGTGGCTGCCATGGAAGTCGAAGGCCAGGCCGGTGGTGGTATGGTGAAAGTACTGATGAATGGTCGCCATGAACTGCGCAAGGTTGAGCTGGATGACAGCCTGATGTCGGACGACAAAGAAATGATCGAAGACCTGGTTGCTGCGGCGGTGAATGATGCCGTTAGAAAAATTGAACAACAGTCAGCAGAAAAAATGTCGGGCGTGACCGCGGGTTTGAATTTGCCGGGTGGAATGAAGCTGCCATTTTAAGGTGTAGTATTTAGTTTGTCCCCACTACTCGAACAACTCATCGATGCGCTCAAATGCCTGCCGGGTGTCGGTCCCAAATCGGCGCAGCGTATGGCTTTTTATCTGCTGGAGCGTGACCGTAACGGTGCTACGCATCTCTCTAAATCTATTGATGAAGCCGTGGCCAATATTGGACACTGCCAGTCCTGCCGTACCCTGAGTGAAACCGAACTTTGCAATATATGCAGCCACGCGGGAAGGGATACCAGCAAGCTGTGCGTGGTTGAGTCTCCGGTAGATGTCATGGCGATTGAACATATCGCTGAATTTCGCGGCAGGTATTTTGTTTTGATGGGACATCTGTCACCGCTTGATGGAATAGGGCCTTCGGAGTTGGGTTTGGAGTTGCTGGAGCAGCGCCTGGCTTCGGGTGAAATCAGGGAGCTGATTCTGGCGACTAACCCGACGGTTGAGGGTGAAACCACCGCGCATTATATTTCTGAGATGGCAGCAGACCACGGCGTTGAAGCAACGCGTATAGCACACGGTGTGCCGCTGGGTGGTGAGCTGGAATATATCGATGCCGGGACGCTGGCGCATGCTTTTTCGGGTCGTCAGAAAGTCAAAATATAACATTTAACTATCTGGAGCGAGTTATGAGTGATTGCCTGTTTTGTAAAATTCTTGATGGTGAAATTCCCTGCGACAGGGTTTATGAAAATGAGCATGTGATTGCATTCAGGGATGTAAACCCTCAGGCGCCGACGCATGTGCTGGTGATACCCCATCAGCATATTTCGACGGTAAATGATTTAACCGAAGAAAATAAAAATATTGTCGGTGAAATGATGCTGGCAGCCCAGGCTGTGGCCAAACAGGAAGGTATTGAAGAAACTGGTTATCGACTTATTATGAACTGCAATGAAGGGGCGGGGCAGACCGTTTTTCATATTCATTTACACATTTTAGGTGGGCGTATTATGAGGTGGCCGCCGGGTTAAAATACTCCTGTTTTGATTGAAATCAAGATGTTTACCGATCAGGTGTATCAGTATATTCTGAAATACTTACGACTGGTGCGAGGCGTGGATGTTCAGAGTTGTTACTTTTGTTGTTGTCATGGTGTTATCGGGTGCTGTTACTGCCGCACCGGATGGCAAGGCCCTGTTTAATAAACACTGTTCTGTCTGTCATGGCAGCGAAGGCAAAGGAGGTGTTGGTGTGCCACTGTCACTGCCTTCCTTTATCAACAGTGTTTCTGATGAATACCTGAAAAAAACTATTCGAGTCGGACGCCCCGGGCGAATCATGCCCGCCTTTCCAAAACTAAGTGATGCGCAGGTCGGTGCGATTGTTGGCCATGTGCGTAGCTGGACTGATGTGCCCGTGGTCAGATTTGATCCAACGCCTGTTAAGGGTGATGAAAAACAGGGTAAGGAACTGTTTTTAAAACACTGTGCACAATGCCACGGTGAAGATGGCAAGGGCGGCAAGGGGACAGGCGTTAGTTTTTCAAGAAAACGAGATTTACCCATTATTGCCCCAGCCTTGAATAACCCGGGTTTTCTCGCTTCGGCCAGCGACATGATGATTAAGAATACTTTGCTCAATGGCCGTGAAGGCACGCCGATGAATTCTTTTCTGGCAGCAGGGTTGAAAGAAAAAGAAATTAATGATGTGGTTGCCTACGTTCGTTCCTTTGAAAAGGTAGAAGTCGTACCAGTTGACGATAAAAGTAATGACAGCATTCTCGTCGAATATTCAGGTTATACGCTGGAGGAAACCGTTGAAAATCTCACTCTGGCTATCGAAAATAAAAATTTTAAAATAATTCGTACCGATTATTTTGGCTATGGATTTGCTGGTGAGGCTGAAGTAAACAAGAAACAGGTGGTTTTGCATTTCTGTAATTTTGATTTTCTGTATCAGGCTTTAAGTATCGATCCAAGAGTGGGCATGTTCCTGCCCTGTCGTGTCAATGTTGTCGAGCGCGATGGCGAAGTGAAGATAATGACAATCAACCCCATGAGTCTGAGCAAGCTGTTTAATAATGATGCCCTGAACGAAGCCTGTAAGGAAATGACAGATCTGTATAAAGAAATTCTTGAGGATGCATCGCTATGAATGTCTTTATGAAAAATGTTGTTCTGCTTTGTTTTTTTATCAGCAGCAGTGCATCAGCTTCTGATTTGATTATGGCGCGATCTTCCCTGCCGTTTTCAGAAGCGATGACAAACCTGCAGGTTTCAATCAAAGAACATGGTTACACGGTTGCTCGTGTGCAACGCATTGACGTAGGCCTGACAGGCATGGGTTATGAGACCGATAAATACCGCGTTGTCTTTGTCGGCAAGATCGATGAAATAAAATACCTTGTTAACAAATACCCGGAAATGCTTCCTTACATGCCGCCCAAGGTTTCAATCTTTGCAGAAGGAGAAGACACCCTGATAGTGACCGTCAATCCCCAGATCTTTGCGCAAATGATTGAGGATGAAAAAGATAAAATCATTTTCCAGCGTTGGGAGAGTGATGTTTATTCGGTGTTTGATGATTTTAGGCGTGCTGAGTGAGTTTTATATATTCGTTATAAATAAAAAACGCGGGCAATGCCCGCGTTTTTTATTTGTTCAAATTAATGAACTACCAGGTTCCTGAGTTACAAGTTGGGCCACTACCCAGATCGTAGCAATATGTATAACTTGTGCAGCTGTCAAAGCTTATGCTGCCAGATGTGCCTCCGGAACCAGCGAAGCTGATTGCGCCAGAACTAGGCTGTGTGCCAGTGCATTCGAGCATGATTGGTGAAGTTGTTGTAATTACAACCGAACCATAGGTTGGGTTATAGAATGTTGCATCAACATCGAAGCCAAAAGTTGGGTCGCCAGTAACACTGAAGTCATCAATGCGGTAAGTGAGTCCATCAGTACCTTTGTATAAGGAGCTTATGGTGCACGTGGTGATATACCCATATGCATCAAGGTTACAGCTCATGCTTGTGTTGATTGTGAAAGATTCGCCTTCAAAAGTAGCGGTGAAATTTTTATACGTTATGGTCAATGTTGTTGCTGTTGATGAAAATGTAATGCTACCGTTCAGTGTTACAGGACCATCAATGCTGTAACAGAAGTTGTTGAAGGTTATCTTGCCTGATGTGGCGTTCTCATTATCAGGCACGGTGATGCTGCCGCCGCAGTAGTATGGGTCTTGTGTGAAATAATCTGCTCCAACTGTGACTGCGGTTACCAGATTGCCCGGCTGATTTTGTAGTTTGTTAATTATCGCAGCAACAGTTGTATTAATTTCATTGCTGGGTAAGTTTGAACTGTCAACAGCCAAAGGAAACGGGTTGGATTCGTCTGCTATAGACTCAGAGATAGCCTGTGTGGCAGCTTCGGTTGCTGTAGTGCTTATTGTCTCTGCGTTGTCCGCGTCGATAACTGCGGCCGTTGTGCTGCCCGTGTAGTTGAGGCTACTGCTACCACCACCATCGCTGCTGCAACCCGAAAGAAAGAGTGGCGTGGATATGATCAAAGCCGAAATTATTGGTGAATACTTAAACATATACTTAACTCCTTGATTTAATGTGATTATTGGTATTTGGTCACATTTGTACTTTTTTAGTATATGCAATATTACATGAAATGACACTCTAATTTTTGAGTGCGGTCTTATGTTTGTATTAGGCGATGATTTTTTAGTAAGTCTTTGTTATTTCAAGTATTAGGCCTGAATGTCGGGTTTCGCTGTATGGTTCATAGAATGTGCCAGAGTAAGTGCCACCCGTTGTAGCTTTACTATTGCTGCGGCCAAAATTCCAGGCTTCGTAAAAAACATTAAAGCCATATTGCCAGTTTGATGAGTGTTTATGATCCCAGGAAAGCTGAAGCCGGGTTCCCCAGTCTGTGCCCAGGTTTAGATCAGTCTTGCCATAATCAGCTCTGGATAAATCTACGTGGATAGTTGGATTGATTGTTTTTAATAAATGGGCTTCAATGTGCCAGGATTGTGTATCTGTTTTCCCAAACTCATGTGTAATGCCTGCAGATATTTCCCACCATCTATATATTTCCAGTAAACCAAATATGCCGTTGTTGTCGTAAATATCTCTTTTCCATTTATTGTATTTCGCACCAAATACCAGATCAGTATCTTCGGTTACTGGTGTTTTGAGGTGTGCGCCTAATTTAAAGATCGTTTCATTGGTATCGGTTGAGTGAGTTTGCCCTGATTGTGTATGGCCATCATAATCAACTTTACCGCCATAAGTTATCACTTCAACCCCGCTGCTCCATTGCTGGTTAAACTGCTTGCTCAGATGAAGCTGAATACCGGGTATCCAGCCTGTTTCTTTATTTAGCGTGGAACCGGTTGTGCTGAACTCGGTATATTTAAAGTGCAGTAGAGATGGCGATATAGAAAATTGTGATTCAGCTTCTACATTCAGTGAAAGTAACATCAGTAGAGGCGTTGTCAGAACCACAGGCAATGCTGTATTTTTCATGAGATTAGTCTGTCGGTGTTACTAATTCAGGTGGTGCACATTTTAGGCATGTTTTTGTGGAAAGGAAAAATTAATATACAGTTAAATGGTACAACTGAAGGGAGAACCCGATATTTCTACAAAACTGTTATTACCCGAATTGAGTTCAAGCTTTAGCAATGTGCCTTCGCTGAAGCTAGCCCTGACTCGTGTGCCGGCGCCGCCATTAATCATAAGGGAGCCTGAGGTTGGTCCGCAATCTGCGAGATTGCCGGTGATGTCTGTGCCTATCTGTAATGTGTGATTGTGTTGATCGCCTAATTCGTTTAATTTAATTGAGCCATAACCTTTGGGTAAAAGCTATATCGTGAATACGAGTAAATAATCAAAGTGTTCTTGTGAAAATGCCCATATTTTGCTACTGTTCGCACCCTGCAGGCGCGTAGCTCAGTTGGTTAGAGCGCTTCCTTGACATGGAAGAGGTCGGTGGTTCGAATCCACTCGTGCCTACCAGTTTTTTGATAAAAAAGATTGGATGAGAACCACCGAATAATAAAGTGGTTCGACTGATTTGCCAGGAGAAAACCAGAACGCGCGTTTTATGCGCGACCCGTAGGGCGGAGGGCAGGAGCCCGGAGTAATCCACTCGTGCCTACCAGTTTTTAAACATAACAAGCGACCTCCCGTAATGGTCGCCACTGGAGAAAACAGAATGCCTGTCATTACCCTTCCTGATGGTACTCAACGTTCATTTGATTCTGCTTTAACCGTGATGGCGGTGGCCGAGGATATTGGCCCCGGTCTGGCTAAAGCAACATTAGCTGGAAAAGTTAATGGTGAACTGGTTGATGCCTCTTATTTGATTGAATCTGACTCTGAGCTTGCCATTATTACCGGCAAGAGCGAAGAAGCCTTTGAGCTGATGCGCCATGATGCAGCGCACGTTATGGCGCAGGCGGTGCAGGAGCTGTTCCCCAGTACGCAGGTGACCATTGGCCCTGCTGTGGAAAATGGGTTTTATTACGACTTTGCCCGTGATGAGCCTTTCCATGAAGATGACCTGATAAAAATTGAAGAGCGTATGCACTCCATTGTCAAACGCGATTTTCCGATTGAGCGTGAAGTGATCGATCGTGAAGAGGCGATCAGGCTGTTCGATGAGATGGGCGAGAAATACAAGGTCGAGATCATCAAGGATATTATCCCCGAGGGTGAAGAGGTGACTATTTACCGCCAGGGTGACTGGTTTGATGTCTGTCGTGGCCCGCATTTGCCGAGCACCGGGAAACTGGGCAAAGGTTTTAAGCTGATGAAGCTGGCCGGTGCGTACTGGCGCGGTGATTCCAACAACGAAATGTTGCAGCGCATTTATGGCACGGCCTGGCCCGATAAAAAGCAGCTGAATAAATATCTGCACCAGCTGGAAGAGGCAGAGAAACGCGATCACCGTAAACTGGGCAAGCGGTTTGGCCTGTTCCATTCCCAGGAAGAAGCGCCGGGCATGGTGTTCTGGCACGACAAAGGCTGGTCGATTTATCTGGCGGTGCAGGACTACATCCGCAAAAAATTGCGCCAGAACGATTATCAGGAAATTCATACGCCGCAGATTGTCGATCGTAGCCTGTGGGAAAAATCCGGCCACTGGGACAAGTTTGGTGACATGATGTTCACCACCCACTCCGAGCATCGTGATTATGCGATCAAGCCGATGAACTGCCCCTGCCATGTTCAGGTGTTCAATCAGGGCCTGAAGAGTTACCGCGATCTGCCGCTACGTCTGGCCGAGTTCGGCTCCTGCCACCGTAATGAGCCATCGGGAACCCTGCACGGCCTGATGCGTGTGCGAAACTTTGTGCAGGACGATGCGCACATTTTCTGTACCGAAGATCAGTTGCAGGATGAGGTGTCAGCGTTTATCGACCTGGTTTATGAGGTGTACGCCGATTTTGGTTTTACCGAGATCATGGTGGCGCTTTCAACCCGCCCCGAACAGCGCGTCGGTGATGATGCCGCCTGGGACAAGGCCGAGCAGGCACTGGAATATGCGCTCAATGCCAAAGGTCTGGACTGGAAACTGCAGCCGGGTGAAGGTGCCTTTTATGGCCCGAAAATTGAGTTTGTGCTGAAAGACTGCCTCGGGCGTGAATGGCAATGCGGCACCATGCAGGTCGATTTCTCCATGCCGGGACGACTGGATGCACAATATGTGGCCGAGGATGATACCCGTAAAGTGCCAGTGATGTTGCATAGGGCGATTCTGGGTTCAGTCGAGCGATTTATCGGTATTTTGATCGAAGAGCACGAGGGCCGATTCCCGCTCTGGCTGGCACCGGTTCAGGCGGTAATTATGAATATTACCGACAGGCAGGCCGAATTTGCCAAAAAAGTGCAACAAATGCTTGCTGAACAAGGATTTAAAGTCGAATTAGACTTGAGAAATGAGAAGATCGGCTTTAAAATCCGCGAGCACACAATACAACGGGTTCCTTATATGCTGGTGATAGGCGATAAGGAGCTTGAAAATAACACAGTGGCCGTACGCACGCGAAATGGCGAGGATCTTGGATCAATGTCTGTTGAAGACCTGATTAGCCGGTTCTCCGATGAAATCGAGTGTCGCGGTCTTGCTGTTTTGGAGGAATAAAAGATCGCTGCACCTAAAAAGACATTATTGAATGAGGCTATCACTTACCCGCAGGTCAGGGTGATTGATCAGGAAGGCGAACAGCTGGGTATTCTTTCCAGCGAGGAAGCATTAGCCAAAGCGCAAGCAGCTGGTTTAGATTTAGTAGAAGTTTCTCCAAATGCGGAGCCACCCGTTTGTCGAATCATGGATTTTGGCAAATACCGTTTCGAAAATAGTAAGCAGAAACAGGGCGCCAAGAAGAAGCAGAAAAGAACACAGGTTAAGGAAATCAAGTTTCGGCCAAGGACTGAAATTGGCGATTACAATACGAAATTGGGCAAATTGCGCAAGTTCCTCGAGAACGGCGATAAAACTAAAGTGACTATGCGTTTCCGCGGTCGTGAATTTGCACATCAGGAATTAGGAATGGAGCTGCTGAAACGAGTGGTTGCAGATCTTGAAGAAATTTCCAATGTCGAGCAGATGCCCGGCATGGAAGGTCGCCAGATGGTCATGCTTCTGGGGCCAAAAAAGAGCAAATAAGCTCAATGTAGTACGAGTGAGCCGGTTCCAAGTTTCAGGATGAACACCGAGCTTAGATTGAAGAAAACACAATTGGAGATGGCACTATGCCTAAGATGAAATCAAACAGCGGCGCAGCCAAGCGCTTCCGCCGCACCGGTTCTGGCGGTCTAAAACGCGGTAAATCTCACCGTCGTCATATTCTGACCAAGAAGAGCACCAAACGTAAACGTCACTTGCGCGAAGCATCACAGGTTCATGAAAATGATATCAAGATGATCAATCGCATGATTCCTTACATTTAATTGCTGCCAAGCTAACCGGAGAATAGAGAAATGCCAAGAGTAAAAAGAGGCGTACAGGCCAGAGCTAAACACAAAAAAGTCCTGGCCAAAGCGAAAGGTTATTATGGCGCGCGTAGCCGAGTTTATCGCGTTGCCCATCAGGCCGTCATTAAAGCAGGTCAATATGCATACCGTGACCGCCGTGTTAAAAAACGTACATTCCGTTCATTGTGGATTGCACGTATTAATGCCGCTGCCCGTCAGTGTGATATGTCCTACAGCCGTTTCATCAATGGCCTGAACAAGGCAGGTATCGAAATGGACCGTAAGGTTCTGGCTGATCTGGCTGTTCATGATATGGCGACATTCACTCAGATTGCTGAGAAAGCCAAGCAAGCCCTGGCTGCTTAAATACTGATTGAATCGATTATCGGGCTGAAGCCTGAAAAAAATCAGTATGTGAAATACCAAGGGGGAAGCTGGCTTCCCCCTTTTTTTGTTTTTAATATTTATTAAAAATCGTTACTAAAAGTAGAAGAAAAAACAGCATTTCTCTTCTACTTTTAGTTAACCATAATTATATAAGGCAACCTGTTATTTGTTGTTACAGGTAGAGCGGGAGAGTTAAGTGGATTTACCAAAACTGGTCGCTGATGCGCAGGCTGAAATTGCAGCGGCAGATGATCTGGCAACGCTGGATCAGATACGCGTTGCTTATCTCGGTAAGAAAGGCGGGCTAACCGCTTTATTAAAGACGCTAGGCAGTTTGCCTGGCGATGAGCGCAAAGCTGCGGGCCAGGAAATCAACAAGGCCAAGCAGGGTGTGCAGCAGTCTATTGAAGCACGCAAATCTACCCTCGAAGCTGAAAAACTCGCCGCCAAACTCGCCAGTGAATGTGTTGATGTGACCTTGCCCGGTCGTGGACAGAAGGCTGGTGGTCTGCACCCGGTAACGCGCACCATGCAACGCATCGAAAGCCTGTTTTTACAGATGGGCTTTACCGTTGAAGAAGGCCCCGAAATTGAAGATGATTTTCATAACTTCGAAGCGCTGAATATTCCCGAGCATCATCCGGCACGTGCCATG
>JAPHSZ010000029.1 GCA_026196545.1 Gammaproteobacteria bacterium | reverse complement strand
TGCCCGCTGATTTACAGTACTTCAAGGCGATCACCATGAGCAAGCCGATTCTGATGGGGCGGAAGACCTACGATTCGATTGGCCGACCATTGCCGGGAAGGCAGAATATTGTGCTGACGCGCGGCGACGCTGAGATCGAAGGCGTGACTGTCGTCAATTCGATTGATCAGGCTATCGCGGCTGCGGGTGATGTCGAGGAGGTCATGGTGATCGGCGGCAGCTCGATTTACAAGCTGGTGTTACCGGAAGTGCAGCGCATGTACCTGAGTTTTGTCGACGGTGAGTTTGAAGGCGATGCCTGGTTCCCTGAGTTTGATCAAGATGAATGGAAAATCATTGATGAGAAAAATCAGGCGCCGGATGAAAAAAATGCCCACGCCTGCAGGTTTGTGACGTACCAGAGAAAGTAGTTTTTAAATATGTGGTTTACTCGCCTGTGGGCAGTGTAGCGTTGTTTTTGCAAACGATCCATCATCAATCCGCATAGCCGTTAAATACCCGCCCCATAGACAGCCGGTATCCAGTGGATAAACATTTTTATATTCAATATCTTTGGCCAGAACTAATGTGGACCAGTGGCCGAAAATAATTGAGTCATTTTCAGTTGTTCGATTATCGACGTTGAACCAGGGCAGTAAATTATCAGGTTGTGCGCCGGGTTTACATTTATGACGCAATGCCAGCCCATGATTCTGATCACAGAATCTTAGGCGGGTGAATACATTGGTGATGTATCTTAGGCGTTCATAACCCCGCAGCTCATCCGACCAGCATGCAGGCTCATCGCCGTACATGTTTTTATAATAGTTAATGTGTTGCTCGCCTTGAAGAATGGCTTCAACTTCTTCTGCGAGTGACTCTGCCTTTTGTATGCTCCAGTCAGGGTGTATCGCTGCGTGTACCATGCTTATGTCGTTATCAACATGAATAAGTGGACGATGTGCCAGCCAGTTCAATAATTCTTCGCGATCAACTGCGTTTAATATTTCATCAAGCGTATCTTTTTTGCTGGATTTGTTGGTGGTGAAGGCAATGGCGAGCAGGTGCAGGTCATGATTGCCAAGCACGGTAATGGCATTGTCTGCCAGCGATTTTACAAAACGGAGTGTCTCCAGTGATTTTGGGCCACGGTTGACCAGGTCACCGGTAAACCAGAGGTTGTCACAGTCAGATTTAAAATTGATTTTATCGAGCAGCTGCCTGAGTTCATCATAGCAGCCCTGAATATCACCAATGGCATAAGTGGCCATAGCATTCCTTTTATCTAAGAGATTTTTTTTAACTCTATCAGCCTGAACCAGCCATTAGCAAGTACCGGCTCATCACTGATGGTTGCTAATGATGGGCAATGGCTAAGTGTCTGCTCAAAAACAACATCGGTGCGTGTGGCGATATGACGGATAAACAGGTTTAAGAATTTTCTCATGGGTGCGAATTCACCGGGCTTGAGAAATTTGTCAAGAATATAAATATGACCACCAGCTTTTAGAATACGGCTGGCTTCCTGAAGTGCAATTTCAGGGCGGGGAACCACGGCAAGAATGAGGTGCATAATAACAATGTCGAATTGATCATTGTTGAATGGCAGTGCCTGACTATCTGCGCAGACAAGATTGATATTAACAGCATGGTCTGAAGCTCGATGCTGAGCGATATTTAACATGGCAGGTGTGATATCGGTGCCGGTATATTGTGCGTCAACGGGCAGATAGGGAATGTCCAGGCCGGTACCGATGCCATTGATGAGTATCTGTTTGCCGGTAGATCCCTTTATGTTCTGAATGCTTTTTTTTCGCGCGCTATTCAGCGGCCGGGCAACAATAGAATCATAAAAAGGTGCAAGCAATGTATAACTATGCCTGAGGGACATGGTCAGGAATCAGTGCAGGGTATTGGGTACTGCGAGGGTAAAGTCGGGTATATCAGCTTCAAAAGTTTCACCTGCGTCAGTGATCATTTGATAGCTGCCACGCATGGTGCCAACGGGAGTGTTCATAAAGGTACCAGAGGTATATATAAAATCTTTTCCCGGCTGAATATGTGGTTGCTCACCAATGACGCCCTCACCGTGTACTTCCTGAACCTGTCCATCGCCGTCGGTGATAATCCAGTGGCGTCTTAATAAACGTGCGGGATGGTCACCATTATTGCGTATTGTTACAGTGTAGCTAAATACGTAATGATCATTAGAAGGGTCAGACTGGTCTGCAAGGTAGGCAGGCAGGACCTCTACATTAATCTTGTTTGGATTGTCAGTCATAGGCGAATTATACCAAGTCCAGAAATGGGATGGGTAGTGGGCTGATAAAAGGTGTCAATCTGATGATATTTGAACATGTAACTTCAAAAAGAATTCAATGCTTATTTCCTCTGCTCTCTGGCCGGGGTCGATACCTGCTGCAATGATGTGCTCGGCGCTGCAAAGGTTTTTCAGGTTGTTTTTCAGGGTTTTTCTACGTTGAGAAAAAGATTGACGAATTAATTCCTCATATGCCTTATGATTATTAATGTGCTGGCTGAAAGAATTATCAGGCACAAGGCGAAGTATGGCAGATTCTACTTTGGGTGCTGGGCTAAAGGCGTATGCAGGTACCTGAAAGAGTGATGCTGCATTAAAGTAGGTTTGTATCATTACTGATAGCCGCCCATAGGTGCGGCTGCCCGGCTGAGCAGTAATCCTGTCTACCACTTCTTTCTGTAACATGAAGTGCATGTCCTGGATAACTTCTCTGTCCTTTAATAACAGAAACAGGACAGGGGTAGAAATATTGTAGGGCAGGTTGCCGACGACGCGTAGTTTTTTCTGTGAGCCAGTATTTTCTCTAAAGTCCTTAAAGTTAAATTTCAGTACATCCATTTCGTGAATAATTGGCGTGCCGTCATTTCTGCAGTTGAACAACAACTTTGGAATGATATCTCTATCGAGTTCAATAACATTTAATTTGTCAGTGCGTTGCAGCAGTAATCGGGTTATGGCACCAAGACCGGGACCAATTTCAATAATATTGTCATCGTGTTGAGGGTTGATGCTGTCAACAATTCTTTGAATGATGTTTTCATCAATTAAAAAATTCTGGCCAAACCTTTTCTTTGCCTGATGTTGCATACGGGGGTCAGGGTTTAATTATCAGGCTTCATGTCGCCAATGTATTCGACGTAAGCTTCATCGCGTATCCTGCGCGTCCATAATCGAAGCTCTTCATCATATTTTCTTTTGTGAATAGCCCTGTTGGCCTGTGATTTGAGTGTGGCCTGGGTTTTATCCTGTTGTCGTCGATCCATGACCTGTAAAATATGCCAGCCAAACTGGCTGCGAAACGGATCTGATATTTCATTTTTGCTGAGGCTGTTCATAACATCCTCAAATTCTGTAACAAAAGTGCCGGGGTCGGCCCAGCCAAGTTCACCGCCTTTAATTTTAGATCCGGGATCCTGAGAATATTCTTCGGCGAGTTTGGAGAAATCTTCATTCTGTTCTATACGTTGTTTTAACTGGCTGAGTAATTCACGCGCGTCGTCGTCATTTCGCTGCTTGCTAGTTCGAATCAGAATATGTCTTGCCAGCGTTTGTGTAACTATATTTTTATTAGTTGACCTGTCGACCAGCTTAAGAAGGTGGAAACCGCTGGCACTTTGTATGGGCTGTGTGGTTTCACCCACGTTTATGTCACTAATTGCAGTAACAAAAGATTCGGGTAGTTCGTTGCTACTTCTCCAGCCCAGGTTACCGCCTTTAAGTGCATTGCGACCATCAGACTGCTGCATGGCTAATGTTTTAAAATCGGCACCACTATTAATTTCACTGAGAAGCCTGTTGGCTTTTTCTTTTGCCTTGCTTAACTCTTCGGGTGAAGCTGATTCTGGAGTGTTAATAAGAATATGATGTATTAAAAATTTTTCGTTTTTATTGTTTTTATTAATATTGTTGTCAATAAATCGTTGAATCTCCTGGTCGGATATATTGATTTTGTTGGCCACCATACGTTGCTGAAGTTGCTTTATGATGAGGTCTTCACGGGTTTGTTCGCGAAAATTAGCAAAGCTGATGCCATCTTTAGACAAGGTGTTTTTAAGTTGATCCAGTGTCATGTTGTTAGATTCGGCAATTTGTTCGATCATCCGATTCAGGTTGATGTCGTCAATGCCGATGCCAAACTGTCCTGCCATTTGCATCTGAATGCGTGACAGGATCATTCTTTCCAGTACCTGTTTTCTAAGGGCATTCATCTGCTTTTCAGAGTTTTTGTCGATCTTGAGTTGTATTGCAAAATCACTAACTCGTCCGTCAAACTCGTTTTGTGTAATCACATCGTCATTGATCACGGCAATAATTTTGTCCAGTGGCTGTTGAGCGCTGATGCTCTGAGATGTCAGTAAAAGGCAGAGGCCTGTCATGCAAAAAATAAATTTGTCTTTCAAATTGTTGGAGTGCTTCATTCCTGTTCCTCGTTATAACCCAGAATGGCGTGTTTAAGGGTGTCGCTGACTTTATTTCCAGATATGCTACCCAGTTCCTTTAGTACCAACTGGACCATAAATGCATTGTTATATTCTTCATTGCTGTTGTAGTTTAAACGTCTTTGCGCCATGAGTTGTACCGACCAGCAACAGCTGTCGTAACTTAGGCCGCCAATGACTTCAATGTCCCGGTCATTCTCAAGCGAATAATTCCAGCGACCAAAGGCGGAAAATTCATTATTGATGGGTGTCATGAATGATAAATCAGTTTGCCTTATCTCGTCGTTGATGCTGCGATCATTTCTAAATCCAAGATTAAAAATATGTTTTGCATCTGACTGGTAATGCAGTAAAAAGTTTCCGCGTTCGCTACGGTTGTTCTGTTTGTCCCACTGCGTGCTGGCGCTGATGTTCCATTTGTCCAGGTTGATGGCCAGCTCGGCTATCAGGTCTGATGTCGGGTCCTGCTCCACGGTATCAGAGAGTGAGACCCGCCTGTCCTTAAAATAGCTGATCTGGCCAATGCTCGCGCGAAAATATTCATTGCCCGAGTCCGAACTGATTAATCGGCTACTGAGTGCCAGCGTTATCTGGTTGGCATCGCCAATCCGGTCACCACCGTTAAAACGATTGTCCCTGAATAATAATGAAGTGCTGAAAATGCTTAGTTGAGTGTCAAAATTTGGTAGCAGACTCTGGTCTCTATAGGGAGCGTTCAAATAATAGATTCTTGGCTCCAGTGTCTGGATCAGGCCGCTGTCCAGCGCACGCTCGAAGAACAGGCCGGCATCAAGGCTGCTGATAGAAAGATTTCTATCAGCAATGTTTTGTTTAATACCGTTGCTATCATCAACCTCGTAGGCTGTGTGGCTGAATTTAATTGCAGGATCAATGAACCAGAAGGAGCCCTCAGCCAGCCAGTGAAGCCCCGGTTTAAACTGGAATCGTGAACCAGTAAGGACGCTGCCATCTTCGTGGTCAAAAGTAACCCATTCAGTGTCGAGCGTGAAAGCCAGGCCTGAGTCAGTGATGGGCTGGTCTCCCTGGATATTTATTTGTGGCAGCCTACGATAGGGCCGGTCTGTTATCGCAATACTGGTGTCCAGCGTTTCATAAGTTTGTGCCAGTAGGTGGCTATGCCAGTATGGCCTGCTGTAATTTATTTTCAGGTCACGATTGAGATGTGTAGTGCTGGAAGTCGACAGGTTGTTGCTGAAATCATCAAAGTATTCCGTGTCTGAGACATCCTTGACATCAATGTCCATATTTAAATTTGAAGTGAACCGGGTATGTTGCTGATACTGAAACTGATGACGACTTTCGTCAGTTATTTTGTCTTCGTTCAAATAGGCGGCATCCATCTGTCCATGGCTGTTTTCAGTAAGAAAACGATATTGCGTATCAAGCTGTGTACCGCGACGATTCATATAGTGTGGCGCAAGAATGGCATCGTGATTGGGTGCAATATTCCAGTACCATGGTACGGTAAACTCACCGCCGCGCGATGACGAATAACCAATTTCAGGTACCAGTAAACCGCTGCGGCGTCGATCACCGATCGGGAATTCCATGTACGGAATATACAGGAAAGGCACTTCCATAAAGCGCAATACTACGTTTTTGGCAGAACCGTATTCTTCTTCATGATTGAGATTGATACTGTCGGCATCAAGTCGCCAGTCCGGGTCATCAAGACTGCAACTGGTAATTGAAGTGCTGTTTAATTCTGTGCTGTTTTTTTTGTCGGCGGTAATGCTTTCTGCTTTGCCACGCATATTGTTTTTGCCGACCTGAAATTCTACACTTTCGAAAGAAGAAGACTGTTTGGCTTTTGATATCCGCCCCAGATCAGCGTTGATTGCCATGTTGGTTGTGTCAACGTGTACGTTGCCATCAATGTTAATGTCTTCTGTATCCGGGTGATAAGAAGCTTTATCTGCGGTGATGCGCAGCTGGTGTTTTTCAATTACCACATGGCCTTTAAAAGTAGATGCGCCCTGGCTATCTGAACGTGTTTTGTCAGCACTTATATTAATCTGTTCCAGTTGTTCATCTTTGAATACAGGTGGTGCCTGATGAATAACGTCGGCTTCGGCTGACGGGCAATTTTCACTGGTTTGAGAAAAAGCGGGTATAGCAATAAACAGTGATGAAATAACCAGTGAAACTGATTTGTTTTTAAATAAAAAAAATTCGGCAGTGCGTGACACGGCGCTAGCTAACGAGCAGAAATTCGAGCAGAGCCTTCTGTGCGTGTAAGCGGTTTTCTGCTTCGTCCCAGGCAACGCTTTGTTTGCCATCGATAACCTCGGCGCTGACTTCTTCGCCACGGTGAGCGGGTAGGCAGTGCATGAATAAAGCGTCAGCTTTGGCGGTATGCATTAATTTGGCGTTAACCTGATAGGGTTTAAAGGCCTTGATGCGTAGCTCCTGCTCTTCTTCCTGGCCCATGCTAGCCCAGACATCGGTAATCACCAGGTCAGAATGCTTACAGGCTTTTTGGGGGTCAGAAATTAATTCAACATGGCTGTTCGTTTCATCCATAAATGCCTGGTCAGGTTCATAACCTTCAGGGCAGGTGATGTTGAGTTTGAAGTCCAGTAACTTGGCTGCGTGCATATAGGAATGGCACATATTATTACCGTCACCCACCCAGGTAACAGTCCTGCCCTGAATGTCGCCGCGATGTTCGATGTAAGTTTGCATGTCGGCCAGAAGCTGGCAGGGGTGGACTTCATCGGTCAGGCCGTTGATCACGGGCACCGAAGAATATTCGGCAAACAGTTCTATTTTTTCGTGCTCGAAAGTACGCACCATAATGCAATCGGCCATGCTGGAAAGTACGCGTGCGCTGTCTTCAATGGGTTCGCCACGGCCTAACTGGGTGTCACGTGGAGAAAGAAATAAAGCATGTCCGCCAAAATGAGCCATACCGGTTTCAAATGAAACACGGGTACGAGTGGACGATTTTTCAAACACCATCGCCAGCACTTTATTTTTTAATGGCTGGTAAAGTTCTCCATTGCGCTGCATGGCCTTGAGTTCAATAGCGCGTTGTAAAAGAGCTTTAAACTCGCTGCTGCTGAGATCGGTCAGCGTTAAAAAATGGCGTACTGTCATGGCAACCTCAGGCAGCTTCCTGTTGTAATAAATTAATAACCAGTGGCGTTATTTTTTGAACGATGGTGTCTGCCTGTTCTTTGGTAAGAATCAGTGGCGGCAGCAGGCGAATAATGGTGTCAGCCTGTATCGCCAGCAACAAACCATCTTCCAGTGCTTTGCCGAATAATTCGGTGCAGGGCTGGTCGAGTTCAATGCCGAGCATCAAACCAAGGCCGCGAACTTCACGCACGCCTTCGATGCCGGCTAATTCTTTTTGCAGAGCAGTCAGCAAATAAGCGCCCATGTCTCTGGCCTTGCTAACCAGCTGTTCTGATAGCATGGTTTCAATAACTGCCAGGCCAGCCGCGCAGGCCAGTGGGTTGCCACCAAAAGTAGAGCCATGATTGCCGGGCTTCATTACTGAGGCCGCTTTCTCAGCAGCAAGGCAGGCGCCGATGGGCACACCGTTACCGAGTGCTTTAGCCAGCGTCATCACATCGGGTTTGATGTTGTTGTGCTGGTGGGCAAACCATTCACCGGTGCGACCCATGCCGGTCTGGATTTCATCGAGCATCAATAGCCATTCGTTCTGGTCGCACAGTTCTCTTAGTTTATTCAGGTAATCGGCATCGGGTATTTGAATACCACTTTCACCCTGAACGGGTTCGACCATCACAGCAACAATGTTGCTGTTATTTTTCGCGATATTTTCAATGGCTTCGACATCATTAAACGGTGCGCGTACAAAACCCTGCACCAGTGGTTCAAAGCCCGCCTGTACTTTGCGACTGCCGGTGGCGCTGAGTGTGGCCATGGTGCGACCGTGGAAACTGTTTTCCATGACAACGATAGTGGGTACATCGATGTTTTTCTGGTGGCCATAAAGGCGCGCCAGTTTGATCGCTGCTTCATTGGCTTCAGCGCCGGAGTTGGAAAAGAACACACGATCAAGGCCAGATAGCTCGCAGAGTTTATCAGCCAGGTTTTGCTGGTTCGTAATCTCATAGAGATTAGAAGTGTGTATTAATTTGCCGGCCTGCTCACTGATCGCTTTGGCAACGGCCGGGTGGGCATGGCCCAGGCCACAGACTGCAATGCCAGACAGGGCATCCAGATATTGTTTGCCTTCGGTGTCGGTGAGTAATGCGCCATTGCCGGAACTAAACGTGACCGGCAGGGGGGCATAAGTGCTCATTAAATGTTTATTATTCGCCATAATCAAAAACAGTATATGTAACTTAAAAAACAAAAACGGCGACCGTGGTCACCGTTAAACGACTGATTATACTAGATCATACGTTATGTACAACTGTGTTTTTCAGTCTCCTGAATGATAAAAGGCGAGCCCCAAATATAAATTGGGGCTCGCCTTTTGGTGTCGGGAAGCAGGATTGTCTAGAATGTCATGCCGTGAGCATAACCAACCATGCAAAGCAGCATAGGAATAGACAGTGCAGTGTTAGTGCGTGATGCCAGCAGTGCTACTTTCTTGGCCGTGGCGATGGTGTCTGCATCGTGCTCCTTGCCATCCAGGCCAAGGATTTTCTTCTGGTTAGGCCAGATCAGCACCCAGACGTTGAACAGCATGATAGTACCCAGCCATGCGCCCAGACCAATCACAGCCATGTTGCCAGAGAGCATGAATGCATCAACTATACCGCCCATTCCGCCACCTAGCTGTGCCAGACCGCTCAGCCCGGTCAACCAGGTTACAGCTGCTGCCATTCGGAACCATAATAGTGCGGTTGGCGCTACGTATTTGTTGATTGCAGCTGGGCCGGGGCCGCCGTCATTGGCTTCTGCCAGGGCTTTGCCCACACCGGGAACCTGTACAAAGTTGAAGTAGTAGAGCAGGCCAATCCAGACGACGCCAGCCAGAACGTGCAACCAGATTACCAGGTTCATTCCACCGAGGCCATTTCCCAGGCCGAATGCGACTGCAAGCGCAAGTATAAAACCAACGGCCAGAGTACCTTTGATGGTCATTAATGGATTCATGATATTCTCCGAATATTAATAAGTTTTAGATTGATTCCAAATATAGTCTATATTAGTATATAACGCAACTCTAAATTAGAATTATTATCATTTAGCAAACTGGATTTTAGCTCATAAAATAATAACTAATTCCATGTAGATCAAAGTATTATACGCCCAATGAATGCCATAACACTCAGCATATTCGCCAACCGGATCGACGCGATTTGCGAAGAAATGGGCGTGACCCTGCAAAAGGCC
>JAPHSZ010000213.1 GCA_026196545.1 Gammaproteobacteria bacterium | reverse complement strand
GTACGCATCTTGGGGGTTGGCAGTTTACATCATTGGGATATGTGTTCTGTCCGGAACCCTATATCTATGCCGGTGATCGCAAGATTGAGTTTACATCATTGGGATATGTGTTCTGTCCGGAACACTGCCAGATTGAAACAAGAACAAAACCACCAATTAATTAATAATCACTGCAGCTCCATGCTACACTCACATCACGCTTCATCGCACCTGATTTCATGCTCAGGGCGTAGTTCAAGTTGAAACAGTGATGACAGAAACCAACCAGTCAAAAAAAACCGAGAACCAGTTTCAGGCGCTTAATCTGGCGCTGGAAACAGGCACGATTCAGCACGCGGCGCGTATGCTGAATGAGTTGCACTCGGCCGAAATTGCTCATCTACTGGAATCACTGCCGCACACCGAACGTAATCTGATCTGGGAGCTGGTCGATTCTGAACGCGAGGGCGCGGTGCTGGTTCATCTGGGCGATGAGGTGCGCGCTACGCTGATCGAAGACATGTCATTGCAGGATCTGATCAACGCCACCGAAGGCCTGGATATTGACGACCTCGCTGACTTCATCCAGTCCCTGCCCGGGCGCGTCACCGACCTGGTATTGACCTCTCTCGATGCCCAGCATCGCGAGCGCCTGGACACTGTACTTTCCTACCCGGAGGACAGCGCCGGTGGCCTGATGAACACCGACACACTGACGGTGCGTGCCGAAGTCACCCTGGATGTGGTGCTGCGCTACCTTCGCGCACTGGGTGAAATTCCAAAGAATACCGACAGCCTGATCGTCACCAGCCGCAACAATACCTATATCGGCCTGCTGCCACTGGCAACCCTGCTGACTTCTGATACTGAGCTCAGCGTCGGCGATGTCATGACCCGCGAGACAGAGTTCATCAAGGCGAGCACGGAAGACGATGACGTTGCCAAGGTCTTTGAAACCCACGATCTGCTCTCAGCGCCGGTAGTCGATGATGACATGAAGCTACTGGGTCGTATCACCATTGATGACGTGGTCGACGTGATTCGTGATGAAGGTGACCACAACGTACTCAGCATGGCGGGCCTGAATGAAGATGAAGACCTGTTCGCGCCCGTGGTGCCCAGCGCCCGCCGCCGTGCGGTCTGGCTGGGCATTAATCTGGTCACCGCTTTCATGGCCTCATGGGTGGTCTCGAATTTTGAGGGCACGCTGGAAAAAGTTGTCGCCATCGCCGTGCTGATGAACGTGGTCGCCAGCATGGGTGGCATCGCAGGCACCCAGACCCTGACGCTGGTAATCCGCGGCCTGGCGCTGGGCCAGGTCAGCAAAAGCAACAAGCACTGGCTGCTGACCAAGGAAATTGTGGTTGGGCTGTTGAACGGCTTCGGCTGGGCACTGGTCATCGCGGTTACCGCTGCGCTCTGGTTTGATGATGTCAAAATCGGCCTGGTCATCGCCGCGGCCATTATTATCAACCTGTTTATCGCCGCCTTCTCCGGCGTGGCCATCCCGCTGATCATGCGCAGGGCCAATATCGACCCGGCTATCGCCGGCAGCGTGGTGCTGACCACTATCACAGATATTGTCGGTCTGGCTGCATTTTTGGGACTAGCGACTATATTCCTTATATGAATTACTAAAAACAGGCGAATTATCATGGAAACTTCAACAATTGTCTTTCTGGTTGTTATTGCAGTCATTGTTTTTTACATCATCAATATTTTCAATACCCTGGTCAGCCTGCGAAACCGCTACCAGAATGCGTTTGCCCAGATCGAAGTGCAGCTAAAACGCCGTCACGACCTCATTCCTAACCTGATTGAGGTCGCCAAAGGCTATATGCAGCATGAAAGGGAAACGCTGGAAAACGTGATCAATGCCCGTAACGGCGCGGTCAATAATCTGGCCGCTGCCGCCACCGACCCCGGCAATGCCCACGCGATTCACGAGCTGATGGACGCAGAAAATGCACTCAATGGCGCCATGAGCAAGCTCAATATCGTCATGGAAGATTACCCCGACCTGAAGGCCAACCAGAATATGATGCAGCTCAGCGAAGAGCTGACCAGTACGGAAAACAAGGTCGCCTTTGCCCGCCAGGCATTTAACGATCAGGTGATGGACTACAACACCTACAAGCAGTCCTTCCCGCCAGTCGTGTTTGCGGCCACTTTTGGTCACGACCACGATGCGACATTGCTGGAGTTTGAGGACAGCGCAGAAATACAGGCTGCACCCAAAGTTTCTTTCTAACCACCATATCCCGCTGTTGAATGAATTTTTTCAAATCGCAGGATATTGCGCGTAAGAACACCCGCTACCTTGTCGTCCTGTTTTTACTGGCGATTGTCTCGCTGGTTGTCCTGACCAACCTTCTGGTGATACTGGTTTTCAACCACCTCAACGTCAACGTCGCCAGCACCGAAATACTCAACAGCCGGTTCGACTGGAACACCATCTTCATTGTCAGCGCCGGCGTCACCGGCATCATCCTTTTTGGCAGCCTTTATAAAGTTGTTTCATTATCCGGCGGCGGCGCACGGGTCGCTGAAATGATGGACGCCGAACTCATCGTCGAAGACAGCGGCGATGCCAACAAACAGAAAATCCTCAACGTGGTTGAAGAAATGGCTATTGCCTCCGGCACACCGGTGCCACCCGTTTACCTGCTCGAGGAAGACGGCATCAACGCCTTCGCCGCCGGCTACAGGGCCAGCGACGCAGTCATCGGCATAACCCGAGGCGCGATTGAAAAGCTTTCCCGCGACCAGTTACAGGGCGTGGTCGCACACGAGTTCAGCCATATCTTCAATGGCGACATGCGGCTCAATATCCGCCTGATCGGCATTCTGCACGGCATCACCATCATCGGCACCATCGGTTATTACATGCTGCGCTCAGGCAGCCGCTCAAGCTCCCGGCGATCAAAAAATAATGGCGGCGGCATCGTCTTTCTGGGGCTGGGGCTGATGGCTATTGGTTATGCCGGCACCTTCTTCGGCAACCTGATCAAATCCGCCGTCAGTCGGCAGCGTGAATTCCTGGCCGATGCCTCGGCAGTACAGTTCACTCGCAACGCCGATGGCATTGCCGGTGCACTCAAACGCATCGGCGGTGATACCACCGGCTCACTGCTGGAGAATTCCCATACTGCTGAAATCAGCCACGCACTTTTCAGCCAGGGCATCAGCACCTATCTTGAAGGCCTGTTTGCCACGCACCCACCACTGGACGAACGAATACAGCGAATCGAGCCGTACTGGGACGGTGAATACGAATACGCACCGGTTGAGTTCAAGCATGCGGAACCAGAAGAAGACATATCAACACAGCAACAGGCCGTAAAAACAGCCGCGATTCTGGCCACCGTCGCCACGGCGATGGAAACAGAAAACGTCACCGAGCACGTTGGCCAGCCGTCCATTGAACACCTTGATTACTCGCACAACCTGATTGCCGGCATTCCCGCTATTTTAAAAAATGCCGCCCACGAGCCCTGCGGTGCACGCGCCCTGGTTTATTTTATGGTGCTCGATAAAGACCAGGAAATACGCAAGCAACAGCTGCACCATCTGATGGCACACGCCGACCCCGGTGCTTATCAGGAAACAATCAAACTCAACCTGAAAATTGACGCTATCGAAAACGAACACCGCCTGCCGCTTATCGACATGGCGCTTTCGAGCCTGCGCCAGTTATCGAAAAAACAGTATCATCTATTCAAACAAAACCTGGACATCCTGATAGAAATGGATACAAAAATCAGCCTGTCTGAATGGATCATCCAAAAACTGGTGAGCCATCATCTTGATCGTGTGTTCGAGCCAAAGCGTGGACAAAAAGAAAAACGTGCACTGAAAAAATCCCAGAACGCCTGCGCCACATTATTATCACTGCTCTGTTATGCAGGAAAGCAACATGGCATTGAAAAACAGCACGCCTTTGAGCTCGCCAGAAAACAGCTGGACAGTTTTGACATTCAGCTACTGGAAAAAAGCAAACTCAACCTGAACATGCTAAATCAGGCACTGGATGAACTCGCGCTCATCAAGCCACTGGAAAAACCCCGCCTGCTCAAGGCCTGCGCTGCCTGCATCACCGCCGATAAAATGGTCACCATTGCCGAGAGCGAACTGTTCCGCGCCATAGCCGACACACTGGATTGCCCAATGCCGCCATTGGTGGTTTAATCACAACAAAAATTAAGGAAACCAAAACATGAAAATCGAATATTTATAGATCTTCTAAGAAATTCATATAGTTATTTATCACCAAACCATTTTACATTTAATGAATAAATGTAATTAGCAATGATCCAGTGTGCAACCCAGCACTTCTCTGAACACTGAGAAATCAGCAGGCTTGCCCATGTAATAACCCTGCAATGTTTCTGTGCCACGTGCGCGTAGAAAATCAAATTGCTCTTTTGTTTCTACACCCTCGGCAATCAAACTTAACCCCAGGCTGTGCGCCATGGCAATAATCGCTTCACATAAGGCCGTATCATCCCGATCCTTGCCAATATCCCGCACAAATGACTGGTCAATTTTCAAGACATCAAAAGGGAATCGTTTTAGATAACTCAGTGAGGAATAGCCTGTACCAAAATCATCAATTGATAACCTGATGTTCATGTTTTTAAAGCTGTTTAAAGTATCGACCACTTCAGGCACATCTTTCATCAACAGGCGTTCAGTAATTTCCAGCTCAAGACAATCACCCGAGATTTCATGTTTGCTCAGCATGCTGGCGATCAAATTTGCAAAATCCTTATCCCTGACCTGACGACTGGAAAGGTTTATCGCAATATAAAAATCCTTACCATAACCTTCATTTTGCAATTGCTTAATATCACGGCAGGCAGTATCCAGCACCCACTCACCTATACCGACAATCGTGCCATTCTCCTCGGCCAGGGGAATAAATATTTCTGGTGAGACACTGCCCAGTTCTTCATCTTCCCAGCGTATTAACGCTTCAGCCCCAACTACTTTCTTTGAATGGGCATGCATCAGCGGCTGATATTTTAAACTGAACTTTTTGTTTTCCAGTGCATAGCGTAACCGGTTATCAATTTCTACGCGCTTGATTATGGTATCGCTCATTTCAGGCGAGAACATTTCGTAAGTGTTTCTTCCCTTGCTCTTGCTGCGGTACATTGCCGTATCTGAGTTACGCAGTAGTATATGAGGGTCTTCACCATCCCTTGGAAACAGCGCCACACCTATACTGACGGTTACGGTAAACTCCATGTTATCAATGGTGCATGGCTGTGATACGCGTTCCAGAATTTCTTTTGTCTTTTTCTGTATGAACTGCTCGTATTCAATTTCCTTTTCCCTGTCTTTACTGCCAATTTCTGAAAGCACGATCAGGAATTCATCGCCCCCCAGTCTGGCAACGGTATCCACATCACGCACACATTCAAGGAGGCGGGCACTCATTTCAACAAGAAAAATATCACCGGCGGCATGACCCAGGGTGTCGTTAATATCTTTGAAATGATCAAAGTCCAGATACAGAACAGCCACATGCTTTTTCGAGCGCGTCGCGTTAGCAATGGATTGATGGAGGCGGTCATACGCCAATGAGCGATTCGGCAAGTCTGTTAACTTGTCATAGCTTGCCTGATATAAAAGCCTGTCTTCATAATCTTTTCTTAACGTAATGTCTTCCTTAATCGCCAGATAATGTGTTTTTTCTCCTGCCACATTCTTCACTGGAGAAATGGTCATACTCTCCCAGAAGCAGTCGCCATTTTTCTTTTTGTTATAAACTTCACCACTCCAGGTACGATCTTCTTTTATAGCGTTCCACATGCTTACGTACTGTTGTGAAGGTGTTGTATCCGTGTTTAAAAACCTCGGATTTCTCCCTATTACTTCTTCAGCGGTATAACCGGTAACCCGGGTAAACTCGGGGTTCACATATTCAATATCACCCTTAAGGTCAGTGATCATTACTGACACCGGACTATATTCTATCGCCTGTGACAGTTTTCTAAGATTGCCTGCCGTTAATTTATGTTGATCAACCTCTCTTTCAAGGCTTACTACCAGCTCATTAATATTTTGTGCCATGCCATTAAAGGCATTGGCCAGAGCGCCGACTTCATCATCAGCCTCAACATTGGCAACAACTTTAAAATTCCCCTTACCTATCTGCTTTACCACCTCGGTTAATCGACGTATCGGGCCCAACAAAAACTGGGTCGTGCCCAGCATAATAAGAACAACAATCGCGGCCACTGAAGCGGCCAGCATCAGGGAGCTGCGCAACTGTTCATCGACAGGTTGTAAAAACACATCTTGGGGCTGCGCAAACACCAGCAACCATGGCGCTGTTTCGAGTTTAATTGCCGATGCCAGAAACGGCGTAGTCCCCAGGCCATAAAAATTTGCTTCAATCAGGCTGGCACTGCTCACCGCGCTCTGTACACTTTCCTGCCAGACCGGGTTTTCAGTATTCTTGCCGGAGATTGTTATGGGCAATCTTTTCTGCTCACGCAAGCGTTCAATTCTTTCATCATCAATGTCGGCCGCCAGGGTGAATTGCAAATCATTTCTACGCCCGTGCACCAGTCTCAATAAATTTTCATCCAGCAGCATCGCAAATGAACCCTGACCCGCCAGGCCACGCGCACTCAATATGATCTGCTTTAAAATATCGGCATCATGCCTGGCTCTCAGCACACCAACATGCTCACCATCTGAGTCAATAATTGGACTACTAAAATAAATTGATGCTTTTCCATCATCTTCGAAAATCACTGATGACCGATAGGGCTCACTGGACTCTATCGCTTTCACAAAATAGTTATTATCGCTTTCATCCCCGCCGACAAGATCGGCACTGGTGTCAGCCACATTAATGCCTTTTTCATTCAATAATGCGTAGGAAGTAACCAGGCTGTTCTGCTTGGCCTGCAAGGCCAGTAAAAGTTCCTGCACACTTTGTAGTTGATGATTTTTATAATCATCCAGGTATTCAATGATCGATGGCAGGCGTGATTCCGCTTTTATTGAGCCCAGATGAATTCTGTTAAATTCATCTAAACGATTTGAATACTGCCGGCTGGCTGAGGTTAATGACTGCTGCGCGCTTTTAGTCAATGTATCCTGCATGATATGGCTATCCAGCAGGGTAAGCACGCCTAGCGATACCATCAGTATCATCAGAAAGGTGGCGAGAAGTTTTGCACGCAAGGTATATTGCCGTGCTATAAAAATGCCGACTACCAGCATCAACAATCCGACAGCAACTAATATTCCTGCAAGCTCTATTAACATTTTAAAACTCTATTCTCCTTCTTCTCCTGCAGAATAATATCAGCTAGTCTGCATAGCCACCACCATTAATCTTTCTTCATTTTATTAAACTGATAATATCGACATCATGACAAGCAAAACTATAGCCCCTTTTGGATCATGGTTATCCCCCATCGATAGTCGCCTGGTCACCGCCGACAGCGTGCACCTTGATGAACTGCAACTACACGCTTCTGGTTGCTACTGGGTCGAACGCCGACCCGATGAACAGGGGCGCTGTGTCATCGTCAGGTCCGTTAATGGAAAAAACATCGACCTGATCCCAACGCCCTTTAGCGCACGCTCCAGAGTCCACGAGTACGGTGGTGGCGTTTACTGCATTGCCAGTAATGGCATCTACTTTGTTAATGATAAAGACCAGAATATCTATTTCTGTGCCCAGGGCGAGTCACCTGCCGCCATCACCGATACCAGCGATTGCTGCTACGCCGACCTGCAATTAGATCAAGCACGCAACCGCCTTATCTGTGTACAGCAACGCAGCGCGGAAGATTTAGCTGAAGATGAAAACAGCCTCATTTCAATTGATTTAGAAACGCACACTGTCAGCAGCCTCAATTCCGGTTATGACTTTTACGCCAGTCCACGCCTGAGCCCCAATGGAAATCAATTGAGCTGGCTATGCTGGAACCACCCCGACATGCCCTGGGATAGAACCACGCTCTGGCTGGCCGATATAGATGAGAATCATCAGCTGCATAACATTACGGCACTGACACACCCCGAATCAGATCAAACCTCAATTTTCCAGCCGCAATGGTCTGGCAACAATATTCTTTATTTCGTTTCAGATTTAACGGGATGGTGGAATCTTTATCGCTATCAGGGACAAACTATTCAAGCCGTCAGCCACGAGGCGCTTGAATTCGGCCTGCCCCAGTGGGTATTCGCACAATCGAGCTACGCCTTCATCAATGATATTCGTATTCTTTGCGCCCCCATCGACAGGGGCATTGCCAGTCTGGCGATACTCAACACCACCGACAGCACACTGGAAGTACTGGATACTGAATGGAACAGCTTTGCGTCCATTCAGGCCAATGCTGAACACTTCAGTTTTATCGCAGCCTCAAGCAAAAACTTTGCCGAAGTCATCAGCTACCAGTCAGGACAACATCGCATAATAAAAAGCAGCTACAACGCCCGGCTCGACGAAGGCTATTACTCCTTTGGCAAAAGCATCCAGTTCACTGGCCGCCATGGCGATACCGTTTACGGCATTTATTACCCGCCCAGCAACAAAGACTTTCAAGCCACCGGCGATGAAACACCACCATTAATCGTACTCAGCCACGGCGGGCCCACCGCCATGGCAGACCCCTCGCTGGATATGCGTAAACAATACTGGACCTCACGCGGCTTCGCCCTGCTCGATGTCAACTATAGCGGCAGCACCGGTTTTGGCCGTGAATATCGCGAACGCCTCAATGGCAACTGGGGCAACCGCGATGCCGAAGACTGCTGTGATGCCGCCCTGCACCTGGTGCTGGCCTTCTTTACCTGCGCGGGCCT
>JAPHSZ010000052.1 GCA_026196545.1 Gammaproteobacteria bacterium | reverse complement strand
TGATGTCATCGACACCAATCGCCTGTAACATCTCAGCGATATCCTGTTCGCTATGGGGAATAAAAGCCATTGACTGGAACTGAAGTAATTATTTAGTCAGCAATCTCTGCCTCATAGGCATCAGCATCCATCAGTTCATCCAGCTCAAGTTCAGCAGAAGGCTGTACCTTGAACAGCCAGCCATCATCAAAAGCGGAATCATTAATAATTTCCGGTGTATCGGCCAGCACCTCGTTCACTTCAAGGATCTCACCGCTGATCGGCATGTACACATCGGAAGCGGCTTTTACCGACTCAACCACACAACAGGCATCGCCCGCAGTCATCTCTGAACCGACTTCCGGCAGTTCAACAAATACCAGATCACCCAGCAGCTCCTGCGCGTGATCAGTGATACCGACGGTGACAGTGCCATCACCTTCATCCCGTATCCACTCATGCGATGCTGTATATTTCAATTCTGAAGGTACATCACTCATAGCAACTCCACCCTAACCGTTATTTTTTAAGTTAATCTTTTAAACCGCCTGGCCATCCCGTACAAACACAGGCTTGACCACGCGGGCATTTAATAATTTTCCGCGAATCTCAACCTGGCAGGATTCACCCGTCTCAGCCGGTACTCGCGCCAGCGCTATGGATTGTTTCAAAGTTGGCGAAAAAGTGCCACTGGTTATTTCACCTTCGCCGACATTTTCTACCACGACTTTCTGGTGACCGCGCAGGACACCGCGCTGTTCCAGCACCAGACCCACCATTTTCCGGCTGACACCCTGATCGCGTTCCTGCTGGATGGCCGCCCGGCCGATAAAATCCCGGTCCTCCGGCTGCCAGGCAACCGTCCAGCCCAGACCGGAAATCAGCGGCGACGTCTGTTCAGTCATATCGGCACCATAAAGATTCATGCCCGCCTCCAGACGCAGGGTATCACGTGCACCCAGGCCACAGGGTTTGACACCGGCATGCGCCAGCTTGTCCCAGAGCGCGGGGGCTTCGGATTCCGGCAGCATGATTTCAAAACCGTCTTCACCGGTGTAACCGGTGCGGCCGATAAACCACTCACCACAATCAACACCATAAAATCGCTTCATTTCAGCCACCGCTTCAACCTCATCAACCGGCAAAACTGAAATGGCTTTTTCAATCGCCTTCGGCCCCTGCACAGCGATCATGGCCATATTGGCACGCTCGTTGACATCGACGTCAAACGCCGCTGCCTGCTGATTGATCCAGGCGATATCTTTATCGCGGGTGCCGGCATTGACCACCATGCGGTACCAGCTGTCATTCATGTAATACACGATCAGGTCGTCGATCACACCGCCGTCTTCATTCAGCATGCAGCTGTACAGCGCCTTGCCTTCATCTTTCAGCCTGGCGACATCATTGGCCAGCAGGTAGCGCAGAAAGTCGGTGACCCGCTCACCCTTCAAATCGACGATAGTCATATGCGAGACATCGAACATGCCCGCATCCTGGCGCACCTGATGGTGTTCATCCATCTGCGAACCGTAATTTACCGGCATCTGCCAGCCGGCAAAGTCCACCATCTTGCCGCCGTATTCAGCGTGCTTGTCGTATAAAACCGTCTTCTGACTCATCGCTACAAACTCAATATTTATTCAATAATTTGAAGACGTATGCTACTACGTTCCTAGCAAAAAATACCCCAAATTTTATCTTAATCCGCACCCAGGGCATGGTGCATAAATTGCTGTTTAATCAGGGGGGCCTGATCGACCAGCACCAGCCCTGCGTTGCGCACTGTTGATAACAGCGGGTCATTATTGCTGAACAACAGCTTAAAGCCTGTCATGGCCGATTCCATCAGGTGGTTTTCACCTTTACGCGCACGCTCATATTTTCTCAGGCTATGCAAAGCTGACCATTGTCGATTGGCTTTATGGGACTGAACAATGACTTCGGCCAAACAGGCTGCATCAAGAAAACCGAGGTTCGCCCCCTGACCCGCCAGCGGGTGAATATTGTGCGCAGCATCGCCCACCAAAGCCAGACCGTTCTGCACGTATTGATCAACATGACCGTGACCCAGCGGGAAAGCCGCTCGCACACTGGCCAGCTTTACCGAACCCAGCTGATAATCAAACGCCTGCTCCAGTTCGCGGCAGAAGGCCTCATCATCCAGCGCCAGCATGGCATCGACCCTGCTTTCTTCCAGCGACCAGACAATCGAACTCTGACCATTCACCAGCGGCAGAAAAGCCAGCGGGCCCTCCGGGGTAAAACACTGCCAGGCCGTTGCCGCGTGCGGCTGCCCGGTTTCCACGGTGCAGACAATCGCACGCTGACCATAAGATATACGCTCAAACTCAATCTTAGCCGCGGCTCTCACCTGCGAGCGTGAACCATCGGCACCGACGAGCAAACTGCACTGCAGAATGCGGCCATCATCAAGATGTAGTTGCCCTGATTCTCCTTCCAGCTGGATTGATTTGATAGTAGCGGGGCAAATCCAGTCAATATTTTCAGCCTGCTCAGTACAGTGCTGCAAGGCCTGCTGAATGACGGTATTTTCAATAATATAACCCAGTGCATCCAGCCCCACTTCGGCGGCATCAAAGTGGATCATTCCGGCACCGGTGGTGTCCCAGACATGCATCTCATGGTAGACGCCGGCACGCGCCGCCATCTGCTGCCAGGCACCGATGGATTTAAAAATATTTAATGACGCACGATTAATCGCCGAGACACGAATATCGATTTCATCGGTGACCGCTTTGGGCCCAAACTTTTCGAGCACGCCGATCTGTAGGCCGGAATCACGTAACAAATTCGCCAGTGTCAGGCCGACCATGCCACCGCCGACGATCAAAATGTCATAACAGGCATGTTCAGACATGATTGCCTCGTATCACCAGGCCCCTACCCAGCCGCGACATGCGCCCACTCAGCCCCATGCTTTGGCGTGCCAGTTTGTGCTTCACAAAAGGCAGCAAATCCGTCGCCAGCAAACCCACTGCGCGGGCATGCCCCAGTACTGAAAAATCATTGGAAAATATTTTGACCAGCGTATCGGTCAGACGATAAACACGCTGCGCATCACGCTCACGCATTTCCACGTAGCTGGCCAGTGTCTCCTGCATCGATTCAGGTGGTCGCAGCGTCAGCAATTCAGCCAGCAGCGCGATATCCCGCAGGGCCAGGTTAAAACCCTGTCCCGCCACCGGGTGAATCGCGTGCGCGGCATTGCCCATGATAACCACCCGACCCCGCACCACCTGGGTGGCCTCGACCAGTGCCAGAGGGTAGACGTGCCGCTGCCCGGTTTTCTGCAAATAGCCGAGGCGAAAACCAAAACGCTGCTGGAGCTTTTCCAGGAAGGCTTCATCATCAAGCGCCGCCAGTTCAGCTGCCTGCTCGGTCGGCACCGTCCAGACCACCGAACAACGATTATCCGTCATCGGCAAAAAGGCCAGCGGGCCGGTATCGGTAAAACGCTCATAAGCCACATCCTGATGCGCCTGCCCCGGCGTAACATTGGTGATCACCGCACTCTGCTGGTAATCCTGTCGGCTGGTACCGATCTGCAACATGTCACGGGTTTTTGAGTTCACGCCATCGGCGACAATCAGCAGCCCCGCCGTTAGCTGGCGCTCTTCACCCTCCTGCTGATAACACACCGACACCGACTCATCATCCTGCTGCAGGCTCAACACTTCAGCCGGACAGTGCATGCTCACATTCTGATTATCGACCAGGCGCTGGTACAGCACTTCACCCAGCACCCGGTTTTCAGCCACATAACCCAGCGCCTCGACACCCTCATCAGAGTGCCGGAGGCGAGTCACCCCCAGATGACCACGATCCGAGATATGAATGGTTTTGATAGGTTCGATTCGATCTGCCATCGCCGGCCACAGACCCATGGCTTCAAAAATAACCCGGCTGCCATAGGACAGGGCCACGGTGCGGTCATCATAACAGGGCTGGCTATCGGCCCTGAGTGGATGCGCTTCGATGACCTCAATCGACAGTCCACTGGCTTCCAAGGCACAGGCCAGGCTGGCACCAGCAAGGCCGCCGCCGATGATTAGCACATCACAGGTTTTCACTTTGGCATTCATAGCAACCAATCAGGAGGCCATCACCGCTTCGACTTCTTCAGTGGTTCGGGGCAGACCTTTGGTGAGCAGGTCACAACCGTCTTTGGTCACCACGACATCATCCTCAATACGCACACCAATATCCCACCATCGTTTTGCGCCACGGCTACCGTGAGGAATGTACAGCCCCGGTTCAATGGTCAGGGCCATACCCGGCTCCAGCAGGCGCCATTCATCATCGACCTTGTAATCACCGACATCGTGCACATCCATGCCCAGCCAGTGGCCAGTGCGGTGCATGTAATATTTTGAGTAGGCCTTTTTCCTGATCAGCTCAGCAGGCTTGCCCTTGAGCAGGCCCAGCTCGACCATGCCTCTGGTCAGCACTTTGACCGCTGCATTGTGCGGATCATTCCAGTGATTACCCGGTTTGACCTGCTTGATGGCCGCATCCTGCGAGGCCAGCACCAGATCATAAATTTCTTTCTGCGCGGCGCTATAGCGACCGTTTACCGGGAAAGTGCGGGTAATGTCAGCGGCATAACCGCCGTATTCAGCGCCGGCATCGATCAGTACCAGGTCGCCATCATTTAATGGCCGGTCGTTTTCGGTGTAGTGCAAAATACAGCCGTTGGCACCACCACCGACAATCGAAGGATAGGCCCAGCCGGCATCATTGCGATTAAATTCATAAAGCAGCTCAGCTTCAAGCTGGTACTCAAATTTGCCCGGCTGGCAGGCTTTCATCGCATTGATGTGCCCCTGCACCGAAATTTTCGCCGCCTTGCGCATCAGCCTGATTTCATCACGGCTCTTGAACAGACGCATATCGTGCAGCAGGTAATCCAGTGAGACGAACTCATAGGGCGCATGCACACCGCCGCGTGAACCTTTGCGCAAACTGTTGACGCAGTTCATCACGTGTTTATCAAATTCAGGATTCAGACCGATGGTGTAATACACGCTTTCGCAGTGCTCCATCAGACCCGGCAGGATCTCTTCCAGATCATCAATCGGATAGGCATCATCCGCACCGAAATGCTCAATCGCACCTTCCGGGCCATAGCGATAGCCATTCCAGATTTCCTTCTTCTTATCCCGCTCGCGGCAAAACAGGACGTACTGCGCCTGCTTACGCCCCGGCACCAGCACGACCACGGCCTCGGGCTCGACAAAACCGCTCAGATAATAGAAATCACTATCCTGCCTGAACTTGTGTTCAACATCACGATTTCGAATTAACAGAGGTGCCGCAGGTAGAATGGCAATGGAATCATTACCCATCATTTTCATCAACTGCTTGCGGCGCTGGGCGTAAATTTTGGTATTCATCAGTATATTCCAGGCAGAATAATTTAATGCAGGGTCGGGGAAGGAACCAGCGTCTGTAGCTCCTCATTGATCAGCAGCACACCAGTGCGGACGTACTCCACCACCTCGACAAAAGCCTGTTCATCTTCCTCGGTGGTTTCATCAGCTTCTGCATCACCTGCGGCATGCCCCGCACGAGAAATCTCAACGAAATCCATCAAAATTTCCTGAGTATCGCCCGGTAATTTGGTGTCATCGCTGATACCACCGGCCGCCAGTCCATAGACAAAGCCCTGGCACCAGTTCGCCAGCGCCTCTGTGCGCCCAATCAGGTCTTCATCATCATCCGGCAGCAGCATATAAAAACTGCCCGAAATATCATTCACCGTTTCCATGGTCACCTGATGCAGCTCGGATAACTGGTGTACGGTATCGTGCAGCAACACATTGCCCTCTTCCTGCTCACCCAGCACATGGCTGATCCATTCAGACAGCTCAATCGCACCACGCGCACATAACATACCGCACAAAACGCCGTGCGATTCGGCCGCCCCCATCATGGCATTAACTTTAAATAATGCCTCATCCAGTATTTCAATATCGGGTTGTGTATTCATCGTCACCATAAAATAGTCATTTTGACTCATTCTACCATGGGCAAAGATTCTAATATTTTTCTCGTCAGGAATTTGACCATCGCCAAATCACATTCTACTATTAGTCGCATGAATGAAATAAAAACAAAAATGGATAATCTGGAAGAACAGGCCAACGATCTGCTGGGGCTGTGTCAGCGCCTTAGTGAGGAAAATTCTGATCTACGTAAACAGCTAAACGACATGTCCAGCGAACGTGCAGGGCTGGTCGAACTAAAAGAAAAGGCGCGTAACCAGGTCGAAGGCATGATTACCCGCCTGCGCGCCATGGAAAACGCTTAACCACACCTCAAAAAGGATCTGCTGTGAAAGATCAAGAATCACTCTCTATCAAGATTCTGGAAAAAGAATACCGCGTTGCCTGCCCGGCTGAAGAAAAGGAGACCCTGATCGCTTCGGCCAACATGCTCAACGAAAAACTCAACGAAATCAAAAGCAAAGGCTCAGTCATCGGCACAGAACGCATTGCGGTCATGGCTGCGCTCAACATGAGCCACGAATTATTAAATAGTCAGGCACTGACCGAAGAACATGCAGAACTGAATGATCGCATCGACAGCTTGTCAGAAAAAATTGACAACACCATGCGGAACATTAAACTGATTTAGGAGAGTTTTGCTTTGCGAAGCTCCCAAATTTGGATGTCTCTGGGGTATACGTAAGCAACCTGTTTTATCCCTTGAGCCTTAAATACTGTCTTTGGGAACGTAGCTGTTTGTGTAGTGCGCATTACCGCCTTGCGGGAAGCCTGACATACAATCGCCGCTCCCACCTGAACCTACCGGTTCAAGGTCGACGGTGTTAGCTACGGTATTCTCGGAGACGTCTTCTAAAACCTTTCACATGTCAGCACATACCGATCCAAACCTGCTACGCCAGCATAAACGCGAACAACGACGCAACCTCAGCGACTCACAGCAGCGACAGCACGCTGAACAGCTCACCGAACGGCTGCTGAACCAGAGCACCTTTGTCCGTAGCCAGCGCATTGCTGCCTATCTGGCCAATGATGGCGAAATCAATCCTGCACATATCATCGAACAGGCCTGGAACATGGGAAAGCAGGTCTACCTGCCTGTGCTGTCTGCACACGAAAACAGCCTGCTATTTGCCCCTTTTGAAAAAAATAGCCCGATGCGCCGAAATCATTTCGGCATTGATGAACCTGACTGTCCAGCCGAAAACTGGCTCAGCGCCGAGCAGATGGATTTAATCTTATTACCACTGGTCGCCTTTGATGAGCTGAGCAATCGCATGGGCATGGGCGGTGGTTTTTATGATCGTAGCCTGGCCGGTATCCGGCAGCAGGAAAATCCGGCCTGCCTGATTGGGCTTGCGCACGAAATACAGAAAACTACTCAGCTCACTATGCATAGCTGGGACATCCCACTCGATGCCATCGCCACCGAAGACAACCTCTACGTGGCAGCCAGGAACAGCTTATAGGCAGGATTATCGGTCTCATCCCAGTAAGCGTAGCCCAGTTCATCCAGATACGAATTTAGTGCCTTGCGCTCCTTCTTTGGCGCCTGCAGGCCAACCAGCACCCGCCCGTAAGCCGCACCATGATTTCGATAATGGAACAGGCTGATATTCCAGCGCTTGCCAATACGGGTCAGGAAATTCAGTAACGCACCCGGCCGTTCAGGAAATTCAAAACGGTAGATGATTTCATCTTCCAGATCCGGGTTATGCCCACCCACCAGGTGGCGCACATGAATCTTGGCCATTTCATTGTCGGTCATATCCAGTACCGGGTATTTTTTGGCCTCCAGTCTGGCGATAATTTTGTCTTTCTCGGCAAAGCCCTCACTCAGTTGAATACCTGCAAACACATGCGCCTGATCATCGTGTGAATAACGATAATTAAATTCCGTGATCCCCCGTCGGCCTATGGTTTTACAGAAGGCAATGAAACTGCCGGGGTGCTCGGGGATGGTCACAGCCAGCAAGGCTTCACGCTGCTCACCCAGTTCTGCGCGTTCCGCCACATGGCGCAGACGGTCAAAATTCATATTGGCACCACTGTTAATCGCCACCAGTGTCTGCCCGGTCACCTTTTCGCGCTCAACGTATTTCTTGATTCCAGCCACCGCCAGCGCACCTGCCGGTTCCATTATGGAACGGGTGTCATCAAAAATATCCTTGATTGCCGCACAGATCTCATCGGTGCTGACACAGATAATCTCATCCACGCACTGCCTGGCGATGCGATAAGTCTCCTTGCCTGCCTGGCGCACGGCGACGCCATCAGCAAAAATTCCAACGTGGTCCAGCACCACACGCTTTTTCTTTTTGAAGGCCTCAGCCATGCAAGGTGCATCATCCGGCTCAACACCAATAATTTTTACCTCTGGCCGAACATGCTTAATAAACGCCGCCACTCCCGCAATTAAACCCCCACCGCCCACCGGCACAAATACCGCATCAATATCGCCATTGTGCTGGCGCAGAATTTCTACGCCGATGGTGCCCTGCCCGGCAATTACATCAGCATCATCATAAGGATGGATAAAATCCAGCTTTTGCTTTTTTGCCAGTTCCATGGCGTGCTCATAGGCCTCATCATAGGCATCACCTTTCAGCACCGCTCTGGCACCGTACGACTTCACCGCATTCACCTTGATCGCAGGCGTAGTTTTGGGCATCACGATGGTGGCTTTGATACCCAGACGCTGCGCCGACAGCGCCACGCCCTGCGCATGATTACCCGCTGACGAGGCAATTACACCCTTGATTTTTTTCTGCTGGGAAAGCTGGTAAATCCGGTTATAGGCACCACGCAACTTGAATGAGAATACCGACTGCATATCCTCACGCTTCAGCAATACCTGATTAGCCACACGCTCACTCAACAGGCGCGAAAACTCGAGCGGAGTTTCTTCAGCAACGTCATAAACTCGCGCGGCCAGGATTTTTTCTATGTATTTTTTAGTCATGAATTGTCAATTTCTTCATTATTTTTCATGACTATAGCAGAGCTATGGTTGATACGGCACTGTTTAATATGACTTCCTGCCCATAGGCGAGTAAAATTGCTTTTTTGATAGCATAATTTTAGGGGAAGAATCCATGACCCAGGACGAAATGAAAAGAAAAGCAGCCGAAGCTGCAATGGAATATGTTGTTACCGATGCCATTGTCGGCGTAGGCACAGGCTCTACCGTTAACCACTTTATCGACTGCCTGGCCGATATAAAAAACAAAATTGAAGGCGCTGTTTCCAGCTCGGAAGCTTCAACCAAGCTCATGCAGGAACGCGGCATCGAAGTTTTTGATCTTAATAATGTCAGCAAGATTCCTGTTTATATCGACGGTGCTGACGAATCCGACCATTACCTCAACCTGATCAAGGGTGGCGGCGGCGCACTCACCCGTGAGAAAATCATCGCTGGTGCCAGTGACAAATTCGTCTGCATTGCCGATGAAACCAAGCTGGTCGATGTCATGGGCAAGTTCCCGTTACCTGTTGAAGTTATCCCGATGGCACGTAGCTACATTGCCCGTGAACTGGTGAAGCTGGGTGGCCAGCCGGTCTGGCGTGAAAATTTTATTACCGACAATGGCAACATCATTCTGGACGTACATAACCTGGAGATCATGGATGCAGTCAAACTTGAAAATGACATCAATAAACTGGCGGGTGTGGTCACTGTAGGCATATTTGCCAACCGACCAGCAGATGTATTGATATTGGGTACACCTGAAGGTGCGAAAACGGTATTTTCAAAATAACACAAAAATAACTGGCATAAAAAAACGGAGCCGAAGCTCCGTTTTTTTCGTGCTAAACTTTTACAAGCTTAGAACTTAACGCGCATACCTGCAGTCACAACACTGTAGTCGCCTTCAGCAGCGACCGAACCATCTGTCTTTCCTGCCACTGCATTCACGTCAGAATCACGATCACCATAACCAATATAAACATTGGTATTCTTGCTCATCTTATGGTTATACATCAACGCAAATGAAGTGCTAGCTGACTCATCAACAGTTACATCAGTTGAAGGGTCTGTATAATCATCTCTGGTACCCATTGTCAGGTAAACAAAATTATTTTTGTTGATCTTGTAATTAGCACTAAACATGATGTAATCAGAACCCAGCAGATCTTCGGTCTGCTCGAACTGGAGACCTAGTTTCACAGGGCCCGCTTTGAACCAACCGCCGACTTTTGTTGCTGATTCGCTCCAGGTTGTAGTCGCTGTAGCTTCACCCGTCAGGTCAATCATATCGATGTAAGCACCGAAAGATTTGCTGGCATAGCGGAAGCCAACACCGATAGTTTCATCAATGTCTTCACCACCTGTAGTTTCAGCATCATCAAAAGTGGTGTTGAGCACTAACTGCATGCCACCCATTTTTGGTGAAGCGTATTGCAGTATGTCAGTCATACGACCACCGAAACGTCCAGCGCCGCCGTGCAAAGGAGATTGCATGTGCAGAGTACCACGGCCTTCCAGCGAAGTGCGGTACATTGGGTCGATCTTGCCGCCCATCTGCTTGTAGTTACTGCTCGTAGTACCGAATTTAACCGTACCCATGCCACCTTTCAAACCGATGTACTGGTCACGATCAACTAGTGATGAAGTACCATTCTCTGCACTATTTTTACCACCATTTTGCTCATCCAGCTCAACCTGGAACTCGACCTTGTAGAAGGCCTTCAAGCCATCACCCAGATCTTCAGAACCTTTTACACCAATCGCTGATGTCTGGCTTTTCATGGTCAGATCATCAGTATTAGAACCTTCATTATCAGGACTATCAATGCTCAGATGAAGATTACCGTAAACGGTAGCACCACTAGCCGCAAACGCAGCACCTGATGCTGCCATTCCCGCTGCAACAGCGAGAGAAATTATTGTTTTTTTCATTATGCAAGACTCCTGCATTTAGTTAATTTTATGATCATAGCTATGATTACAACTTATTATTTTTTTAAGCGCGGTTTTTGCTTTGACTTCTTCTCCAATAAAGCAGTTTGCTCTATCCAAAAACACGACATAAAACTGCGCTCGCCTGCGATTTCAACCTGCTAAAACTAGGCATCTACCTCGCAAAGCTAAACTGAGTATATGCAGTTAGCTTAAAATTTCAACCATTTAATGGGTTTGTGATAAATAATAACCAAAATAACCTGTTTATAAATATGGACTTAGCGCATCGAACAGCCAGCTTTCGAAATTCAGACATACTCACGCTTGACTATAAAGATATACAAACCCACATATATAAAATACAATTCCTGTTTAAAAAAATTTGGCTAATCAAACAGTTATAAGTTTACAAAAAGAGCAGATATACTAATGATATCAAACAAAATTAAATTATTTCCCCTGTTAGCACTACCGCTAACCACATACACAAATATCAGTCTCGCAGAATGTGCCCGTGATGATGTTGAGTTTTACCTGAACAAGGGCTTTACACCGGAGCAGATCACTTCGCTGTGCAAGTTTTCAGCCGATAAACCAGCCACTGAGACCGAAGAAGCACCACAGAAAACCAGCTATTCTGCCCCTGATGCAGCACCAGTAACATCCGCCAACAAAGATGAACAATTTTTGAAAGATGCTATCAATGGTCGCAACATTTCACTAAGTGATAACTCACTGCAATATACGCTCAAGACCTGCTACGCATATGCCGAGGAAGATCAGTACGGCTTTGCACCCAAAGCCTGTCCTACCGTGAAATACACCATCGCCCTCAGGGACCTGGAAGTCACACGATCAGGAAGAAAATATATCTTTTTTGGTGCCAGTGAAATAGAAGTTAAGGGCACAATAGCGCGTGAGATAACTGGTGGACTGAAAGATTACAAACCGGAAGAACAGAAACAGATCCACAAACACCTGGAATCAGGTAATGAGACCATCATTCCCATCAGGGATGATATCTCTCCTAAAAGCGTTGAACAAACGCTACACCGTTTGGCCATTTAAAAATATATGCACGACCTCGCCAACACTTTCTCCCCTCTTTACCTCTTTTTAAGCAGACCAAAAAAAACCTCTCCCAAAAGGGAGAGGTTTAAGCTTTGATCATAAAAGCAATCCTTACTACCCGGATTTACACCCGAGTTAATGTCCTGCTAAAACTTAGAACTTATGAATAGCACCTACTGAGAATACAGAAGGATCTGCATCAGAAGTGTCTAGGCTAGCAGTACTATATGATGCATACACCTGAGTCTTAGGCGCAATTGTCTGGAAGACACCAAGGTTTGTACCAGAACCTTCTAAACCATTTGCGCCATCGTCGCTAACAGAACCTACGCTCAATACAAGCTGAGTGTCCTTGCTGGCATTAAATTTACCAACAAGGTACATGTAATCTACGTCAACAGCTTCAACAGCTGGTTGAGGAAGAGTAGGAGGAGTAGGAGGAGTAGTAGTTGGATCGCCTGGAATAAACGGTGTAGCCGCTTGAGCTGCAACTTCATCTACATTCTCAAATGAGAAGCCAACAGACCAGTTGCTACCCTTATAAGCACCATCAATACGCACAGCATCACCATCCACAAGAACGCCTGGTACTGTAGCAGCAGTTGTGTCATTAGATGCGAACTGAACGCCAACATGGTAATCTTTTCCAGAATATTTAACACCAATATTGGTACCGTGATCATCTTCAGATCCATCATCGATATACAGGCCAACATTAAAGGTCAGACCACTCATTGAAGGCGATGTGTACTGCAAAGCATTATCAGTAAAACCATTAGTTGCACCAGACAGACCATAAGTAGCACCGCCTGTACCCAGTGAACCATTTGCACCAACGTGTGACAGGTTATAGAAAGGATCCAGCTTGAAACCAGGCATTTTGTACGCATTGGTCATACGGCCATAAGCCACTGTACCAAAATCACCTTTCAGACCACCGAAGTAAAAACGCTGGTCAAAAGCAGTACCACCATTACCATCAGCTGGTGCGCCAGTCTGCAAGTGCGCAAATGCTGTTACGCTGTCACCTTTAGCTTCTGCTTTTAGGCCAAACAAGGAAACATTATCTTCACCTGAAAGTGTTGAATCGCTGCCTACTGTATCAGGATCTGCAGAATTGATTGAATAACGGAGTTGTCCATAAATATCCGCACCTGCCATTGCTGATAATGGTGCTCCGCACGCAACGGCAACCGCAGTCGCTAGTAAAATTTTATTTTTCATAGTTATATCTCTACCAAATAATTATTGTGGAATTTACAAATTAATAAAAAAAAGGCCTAAACAACCTGACTTAAATCAATTTGTTAGTGTTATATGTAATTATTGCTAAATAACTACATAATAATTTTTTAGCGCCAAGAATTTAGAATCATTCCAAAAACTCATCTTCCATACTTGACTCCATGCATCGACCAACAATATCTCAGCCTACATTCGGCGATTGTAAATGAAAAAACTTCGACGGGCAAATAAGATAAATGCAACACTCATTTAAGAGCATATAATGCCAACTCAATGATCCCATGAGAGGAAGATAAGCCAGGCAGACACAACAAGATATCATCATGCTTGTTGTTATTAGATTTGAGCCAATTACTAGAACCCCAGCCATAACCAAAAAAGCCCCGAAAACGGGGCTTTTTTGGTTATGGCTGGGGAACAAGGATTTGAACCTTGATTGACGGAGTCAGAGTCCGTTGTCCTGCCGTTAGACGATTCCCCAAGTACTCAGGTTACAGCCCGAAATATCTGGCTGAAAAATCGTGTCCAGTTTTGAAACTTAACGTTTCGAGAACTGAACAGCACGGCGAGCCTTGCGGAGACCCACTTTCTTACGTTCTACTTCACGAGCATCGCGTGTCACGAAACCGGCTTTGCGCAATGCAGGGCGCAGGGTTTCATCGTAAGCCATTAAAGCGCGTGTAATGCCGTGACGAATGGCACCTGCCTGACCAGAGTTACCACCACCTGCGACGGTTACCTTGATATCCAGCTTGTCGTTCATTTCAGCGACATCGAGTGGCTGACGTACGATCATACGGGCTGTTTTACGGCCAAAAAACTCATCAACAGGCTTGCCGTTGACGACGATAGCGCCGGTACCCGCGCTCAGGTAAACCCTGGCACTTGATGTTTTACGACGACCGGTTGCGTAATATTGTTCTGACATAATAATACCTTGTTAAATTTCCAGCGCTTGTGGCTGCTGTGCGGCATGGCCATGTTCTTTACCTGCGTAAACTTTCAGCTTACGGAACATGGTGCGACCCAGTGAGTTTTTAGGCAGCATCCCTTTCACTGCTTTTTCGATAACACGCTCAGGTGCCTTATCGATTAATTTTTCAAAGCTAATTTGCTTAAGACCGCCCATGTAGCCTGAATGGGTGTAATACATTTTGTCTTTCGCCTTATTACCAGTGACACGGACTTTTTCAGCATTGATGATTACGATGTAATCGCCGGTATCAACGTGCGGTGTGTAAATAGCTTTATGCTTGCCACGTAAACGACGTGCAACTTCTGTCGCCAGACGGCCCAAAGTCTTATCTTCGGCATCAATTAGAAACCAGTCTCTTTTTACGTCTTCGGCTCTTGCGCTTATGGTTCTCATCAGGTTTATCCTGCAATTCCTATCTAATGTATATCGCCACGGGACATCCTCGCGACAAAGAGGCGGAATAATACAGAAAATCTGCCGCCCCGACAAGTGCTTTACTGCCTTTCAACGGATAAATTAACAAATACTAATTAATAATCCAGGGCAAAAAAAAGCGCAGGCGGGGAGCCTGCGCTAAAAAACCACCAATAAGGAGGAGGAGTTATAAATAACCAGCTATGATTAAGTATATTCTAATTCTCTAATACATCTTGATTTCTGTCAAGCGTTTATTAGAAAATACTGATACACATCCCACACAAACAAACGACACATGCTTAATTTTCAATCAGTTACCAACAGGCGTTCCACAATACGTCCATTTCGCAAGTGTTCACTGATAATCTCATCCACATCCTGTCTATCTATATAGGTGTACCAAACTTCCTGCGGATAAACCACCATCACAGGCCCTGATTCACAACGCCCAAGACAGCCCGCAGTATTAACTCTGACGCCCCCTTCACCACTTAGTTCCAGCTGTTTTATTTTATTTTTGGCGTACTCACGTATTTCGGCGGCATTGTATTGCCCGCAGCAGGCCACGCCAGGCTCGCGCTGATTGGTACAGAAAAATACATGATACTTGTAATGAGACACTTTACCCTCCCCGCCATAATCGCTTTTGCCCGGATTTAATATTGCATGCATCCCCTGTTCTAGGCAATATAATCACATGAGAGATTACACCCCGATTGATGCCCTGTTAATTAATTTTGACACCGCTCTGCGCACAGTGGCTGGCAAACCCATTGTGACGCAGCTCAGCTATCCAGCCAATAAGATTGATGATTGCGATTTTAAGGAT
>JAPHSZ010000128.1 GCA_026196545.1 Gammaproteobacteria bacterium | reverse complement strand
TAGTGAAATCCTTTCTATTAATTAAGGCTCGCCTGTCGGATTATGACATAAAAGTGTAGATGGGGTGACCTTCATGGAAGAAAGCGATATTAATGGGGTGTTGTTCGATATATCTTTAAAAATGGGTGCTAAGTTAATGAATTTATAATATAAATTCATCTTATGTAGTGCTCTTTGAGTTTTTATGATTTCTAGTAGAGTTTTTTATGTATCAAATTATTGTCAGATTTATGAAGTCACCAACTGTTTATACGCTAATGGGGCGCGGAATTCAGATGTTAACACAAATAATGCTAGTGCTTGTGGCTCCAAAAGTACTGATTCCTCAGGATTATGTGGAATTTAATCTGGTAATGCCTCTGGCTTTGTTAGGGGCTTCAATTGTATTTGGCTGGTTGTCCAAAGCTATTTATCGTTATGTGCATGATTTACTGAAAACTGATGAGAATCAGATTCGACAGACTGTTTTTGCCTACTTTTCTCTATTATCTCTAGTCTTGTTGTTAGTTGTTATTGTAACTTCTATTGTTACAGATTCTATATATAGGTTGGTACCACTTCTTTTGATCGCTACAGGCCTAAAGATAGGTATTCTTGGCGTTTTTAATGCGGCTGAAAACCACAAAGCTTTTTTTGTAACGCATTGTGGGCTTGCTTTTTCTCTTGGGATATTTCTTGGTATTTGTGCAATAGGTGAGAGTGGGCAGATTTCATACTCACTTATGGTGTATGCGATTTTAGATATACTCATTTCACTTGTTGCCTGGATTAGGATGGGTATATTTGTTTTCCCACCAATTCCTTATCTAGATTTGAGCATTTGCAAACAATATTTTATATATGGGGCTCCACTAGTGATCCATGCTATTGCGGTATGGGTTATATCACTGTCAGATCGTTATCTGTTAACATTTTGGGAGCCTACAGAACAGGTGGCAAGTTATATATTAGGATATCAATTATCCAGTAGTATAGTTACTGTGCCGTTAACTTTGATGATGTTGATTTTTTATCCAAAGGTCTTGCGTATTAATAACGAGAAAGGAGAGAGTGATGCGCTGGCTCTTGTTGATAGAGCATTAGGTTATTACATACGTTATATTGTTTTAATTGCATTCTTAGGTTGCATAATGGTTATACCATTTAGAGCCTATTTTTATCCTGAGTATTATGTGGGAACAGAGATAATGGTCATTATTGTTGTTTCTCAGGTTGTATTTGGAATTTCGCCATTTTTAAATAAAGAATATGAGCTTAATGGAAAAACCATGGTGGTGACCAAAGGCGTGGGGCTTGGTGCAATACTTAATGTTGGTGCAAACTTGCTAATGATACCCATATTAGGTTTACTTGGAGCAGCTATAGCGACGTTTCTTGCGTCTTTTGCCTCTGTGCTATATTTATACAGATCGAGTGAATATCGTCTTCAGTCTAGTTAGTTGGTAGGTTAATTTTGAAAATGCTATTTCATCCAATGTGAAAGATCTCTGTTAGTCAGATCAGATAAAATCTCTATATCATCATGAAAATAGTCGATGAGCTCTTTTTTGAATTTATGATTAAGGTTAATGTTTTTTTTAGGTACTTGATTCCATTTATGAATACCAGCAAGAATCCCGGTATTTATTCCCTGCAAACCAAGAGCTCTTTTTGTTTTACCTAGCATGTATAGTGTATGACTTAATAGAACTTTTTTTGGTTTTTTACGAGTATTGGCAGCAGAAAAATCCTGACGTTCATCATTGGGTACGTTTAGAAATTCGAGAGTCTCGTTGTAAGTTTGCGCCGGATTATTTTTTAAATCATCCAGAAAAATAACTTTGATATTTTCTTGCGAGACAGATTGGTAAACTTTGTTGAGTTGTTCACCAATCTTGCAGACTTCACCATAAAATAGTTTGTGGCTTTGATCTTTACATTTTTTTGGGATACGTTTTCCTTCTTTTCGGTCTTTTTGCGCTTCCCATGCTTCTTGAAAGTCAGTTATATCTTCATGTAATGTATAAAGCATCTGTGAATGGCCAGAGATAGCCATTTCGACAGGGTTTCGAACAGTGATAATGAATTTGGCATTAAGTGAGTATTCAAGAATTTTATCAATAGCTACTTTGGATCTTAGGTAAGTAGTAGATGCTTCACCAACTGCAATGTGTGATTTATTTGTATTATGAAATAATTTTTCATATTGCTGTAAAGATAGATTATGTTTGGTGATGTCGGTGTCAAAAAACATGGGTTCTTTAGGATGCTCAGGCATAAAAATATTTGGATGTTCCCTGAGCCAATTTGCCAGTGATGTGGTTCCACATTTAGGTGCACCAATGATAAAGAAATTTGGTTTTTTCATAAGCGTACGATTATTCTTCAATTATCCAGTCTGGCTTAGGAGTGTCACTAAGTAGCCATTCGTATGTTTGTTGCATCATTTTAGTTACATGTTGCCATGAATAATCTGTTTGCATCCAATGTCGTCCATTTCTACCCATTTCTTTTAATAATTCTGGTGGTTGACTCATGGCTTCTTGTAATGCGTATTCCAATGCATTTTGATCTGGGTTAATGCACCAACCGCATTTTTTTTCTTTAAGTTTTGTCCATGGGGTTCCCGTTGTGGTTATGACGGGGGTGCCGTGTGCAAGTGCCTCGACAACTGCCATGCCAAAATTTTCTGAGTAGCTGGGTAGAACGAACAGTGAGGCTTCACTTAGAAGTTTGTTTTTTTCCTGGTCGAGTACTTCATCAACAAATTTAATTCTAGGTATCTTGAGTCTATGTGCACGTGCCTGAACAGACTGGGCGTAGTTGTTGTTTAGAGGGCCTGCTATTACTAGTTCCCAGTCATTGAAGTTGCTACTAATCGCTTTCCATGCAGGTAGCAGGATATCAAGGCCTTTGATGGGGTTGATTCGACTGAGGAAGACTACTTGTTTTTTATGCGGTTTTGAGGGTGGTATCTCAGGAATATCAATACCATTAGGAATTAAAGCAACAGGGCCGTGAAGGCCTACTCTCCGAATATCTTCATATTCTGCCTTTGAAGTGGCATGGAAGCAATGACAGTGTAGAAGTGCTGGTTTCTGTAGGAGTTTCCAGAATGGCATTTTTACTGTTGATTTATACTTCATGCTCCATTCAGATAGAGTACCCCGAGGGCTACAGATGATTTTAGTTGGAGAATTTTTAGGGATTAGTAGTGGGAAGAGATTGGTAATACGCCAGATTCCATGACCATGTAATATGCCTGGCTGCAATGCATGCTTACGTAACTCTTTAATAAGATTAAAAGAAATGCCGATATGCCTCTCTATCCACCCAGAATAAATGTTTAATTTTGCCTGATAAGGCCATTTTTCGGGTTGTTTACCCAATGTGAGAATTGAGGCATTTAAATTTGACTTATACAGTTCGTCAGCCAGTTTTGCAACAGAATAGGTTGGGCCTGCAGATGGATTATGTACGCCTTGTATTATTTGTGTTATCTGCATGTATATTTTGCTATTAATGGTATGAAATTTGCCTTAAAGTACAACATCTTAAGTGTAGGTTAATAAGCATACACTAATATTTAGTGTTCTGTACGTTTCTTATTGTATAAAATATTAAAGTTTTAGTCAGGAGAGATGAGTAGGTAATATTAAACCCTATTCTTAGCGGTTAGTGAGTAAAATAATATTTGTAAACAGGTATTTTTACCCTGATATGTCTGCAACCAGCCAGATGTTATCTGATCTTGCTTTTGAGCTATCGTTAGAGGGATTTGAGGTAGTGGTTGTTACAAGCAGGCAGTGTTATGAGAAGCCAAAAGAAAAATTACCACAATATGATTCTATATCCGGAATTGAGGTTTTTCGCGTATGGTCAACACGATTTGGCCGTAGTAATTTATTCGGTAGGGCAATAGATTATCTTTCATTTTACCCAGCAGCCTTTTTAACTTTGTTCCGAATTACTCATCGTCACGATGTGATTATTGCTAAGACAGACCCGCCGCTTATATCCGTGATAGCCTGGATGGTTGCAAAACTAAAACGAGCAAAACTAGTTAATTGGATACAGGATATTTTTCCTGAGGTAGCGGAAGCCTTAGGTATATTGACGTGGAGGCCATTGATCAGACTAACTCGATGGTTACGTAATCTTTCTCTAAAAGGTGCTTCCATGAATGTGGTTTTAGGCGAGCGAATGAGAGAATATGTTTGTGCCCAGGGTGTAGTTCAATCAAAGGTTAGAGTTATTACTAACTGGGCAGATGGGAATAATGTTAAGCCAATATTGAAAACTAATAATAGATTACGGTGCAAATGGCACCTTGAAGACAAATTTGTTGTTGGATATTCTGGAAATATGGGGCGGGCACATAATTTTGACACTCTTATTGGTGCGATGAAATGGTTACGAGATGAAAAAAAAATTGTGTTTTTGTTTGTTGGTGATGGCGCAGGAAAATGTTTTCTTGAAGCTGCGGTAAAAGAATTTGATTTAGACAATTGTATTTTTAAACCATATCAGCCACGTGAGAATCTAAGTGAGAGTTTGTCTGTGCCCGATGTGCACTATGTATCACTAAATCCAAGCTTGGAAGGACTAATTGTGCCCAGCAAAATATACGGAATAATTGCTGCTGGTCGTCCTAGTATTTTTGTTGGTGATTTGAATGGAGAGATTGCTAGAGTGTTGAATGAATTTGATTGTGGCTCATCATTTAGTATTGGAAGTGATAAGGATCTTGCGGAGCACATAAAAATATTAGCAAGAAAGGAAGAGGCTTCTCAAATGGATTGTACTCAAATAAGAGATATTTTTGAACAAAATTTTAATAAGCGTCATGCGACAGATTCATGGAGTAATATCTTGAGAAACTTGTAGTAGACAATTTGAATTTGTTGCTATAGTTTGAATGTTACTGGATTATGAAAAATATATCCATTTAAATCTAAATTTATAATAAAGTGAAATTTATGAGTGATCGAGTTATTTTTAAGATGCCAGCTATTATTTGGGCAATGATATTTGTGCTGCTATCTTTATCCTGGTTTTTGTTTGAACAGGGAATTCTTGAAATGATCAAGAGTTGGGAGAGGGAAGAATATAGTCATGGTTATCTTATTCCTATGATATCAATTTTTTTGGTATGGCAAAAAAAAGATGTTTTAGAAAAAATACCATTTACCGGGTCATGGTATGGTGTGATGATTGTTTTATTAGGAGTTGTATTGTATGGGATAGGCACTTTAAGTGCAGTTATTGATATTGTTGCTTACGGATTTGTTGTAACAGTTATGGGTGTTTGTCTTGCTTTTATGGGATATTCTGCATTTAAAATAATATTCATGCCTTTGGCTATATTATTGTTTATGGTTCCTTTGCCTGGTTTTTTGTATCAGACATTATCTAATGAGCTTCAGTTAATTTCATCGATGATAGGAGTTTGGTTTATACGACTCTTTGATATATCTGTTTTTCTTGAGGGTAATATTATTGATCTTGGTGTCTATAAGCTTCAAGTTGTTGAGGCATGTAGCGGATTACGCTATTTATTTCCTTTTATGACATTAGGTTTTATAGCAGCCTATTTCTTCAAAGTTGATCTATGGAAACGTATTTTAATATTCTTTTCTACAATTCCAATTACTATATTAATGAATAGTCTAAGAATAGGTATTATTGGAGTCACAGTTGAATATTGGGGTGTAAAAATGGCTGAAGGAATCCTTCATGATTTTGAAGGATGGTTTATGTTCATGGTTTGTATGGCTGTATTAATTCTTGAGATGTCAATTTTAACAAAAATAGGCAAAGATTCTCGTCCGCTTGTGCAGGTGTTTGGGCTTGAATTGCCTGACTCATCACCCGCTGATAATTTTAGAACTGAACGTTTAGTGCCTAATCAATTTATTATTATTTTTATGATAATTGTTACTGTATCAGTATCTATGTATATGCTCCCAGAAAGAGTTGATTTAATTCCAGATAGAAAGAATTTTTATAGCTTTCCTAAGAAGTTTGATCATTGGATAGGGAATAACACAAAAATGGATCAAAAAGTTCTGGATTCCTTAAATTTAGATGATTACATAATGTCGGACTATTTAGGTAACAAAAGACAGGATTTAGTTAATTTATATATTGGTTATTATGCGACACAAAGAGCAGACAAAGTTCCTCATTCTCCAAAAGCCTGCATACCTGGAGGGGGATGGTTGATTACTAATGCATCCGAAATATTATTGAATGGCTTGCATGTTGGTGATACTCCGCTAAGTGTCAATAGAATGGTCATTGAGAAAAGTGGAAGTAAAAAATTAGTATATTATTGGCTTCAGCAGCGTGGCCGCGTTGTTACAAATCAGTGGGCTGTTAAATTATACCTGCTGCTTGATTCTATTTATAAGTCGAGGACAGACGGTGCACTTGTACGGTTTATTACGCCAATTCATCCAGGTGAGGATTTAACCGATGGTGATAAACGACTTACTTTATTTGCTTCAGAGTTGGTTGGAATCTTGCCTGAATATGTGCCTGAGTAAAAAACAGGATTTTTTAATGAATAATGTTGCGATGAGTATAAAGGATTTTTAATGACTTCAAATGATCTTGGTCTGTATCTTCTGGCAGCTATTATTTCTATGGCCATAAGCATGGTCATTACTCCATTGATGATCAGATGGGCTCCCACATTCGGAATGATGGATCAGCCTGACCAAAGAAAAGTTCATGAATCTCCAATTCCAAGAGTAGGCGGTATAGGGATAGTTATTGGTTTATTAAGTCCTCTTTTTATCTGGTTAGATTTTACTCCATTTATTTCTTCATTTATATTTGGATGCTTGGTACTGTTAATTTTTGGCACATGGGATGATGCTAAAGACCTGGGGCCATACGTAAAATTTATGGGGCAACTTGTAGCTGTAATTGCTATTGTTTATTATGGGGATTTATATATATCTCATTTTCCTTTTCTAAGAGTGGGCGTGATTCCTGAGTATATTGCTAAGCCTATTACAATTGTTGCATTAGTGGGTATGATTAATGCGTTAAATTTGTCCGATGGTCTTGATGGACTGGCGGGGGGCGAAGCGTTATTAAGTTTGATAGCTATTGCGTACCTGTCTTATAGTAATGATAGTGCTCTAGCAGTACTCATGTCCATTTCAGCCATAGGCGGGATTTTTGGCTTTCTTCGATTTAACTCTCATCCTGCAAGGGTGTTTATGGGGGATGGGGGTAGTCAAACGTTGGGCTTTATTCTTGGTGTATTAGTTATTTATCTATCTCAGGTTGCCAACTCCTTGATGACCCCGGTTATACCAATGCTTATCTTGGGCTTGCCTGTAATTGATGCATTAGTCGTATTTTTAATCCGCGCACGCCGTAAGGTTAGCTTATTTGTGGCTACAAAAGATCATTTACACCATCGTTTATTAGCCAGGGGATTTTATCATTATGAATCAGTCGTTATTATTTATTCTATCCAGGTAGTGTTTGCCTTTTGTTCCGTTTTTTTAATTTATGAAAGTGATTTATTGGCTTTCATAATCTATGTCTTATTGGCTTTGGTGGTGTTTTTGACGCTAATTCTGTTAGAAAAAAACAATTTTCTTGTGCATGCTTGTGAAAATGTCAATGAGCGTGTTTTTTTAGACCATGTTTTTATTAACTATTCTTTCTTGAAAGTGTTTCCTTCATGGATTCTTGAAGGTGGCTTGTCGTTATTTTTGATATTTGCTGCCTTTTCATCGAATTTGATCCCTGTTGATTTTGGATTGTTTTCATTAGGTCTTCTTGGGTTACTATTGCTGACGTTAGTGGCTGGTTCCTTTTCAATCCCTTTATTGCGATTGGTGCTTTTTGTTTCGATTGGTTTTTCAATATATTTACTGTCTTCTTATCCTCCCAATTGGTTTTTAAAGTGGACAGCTATCACCTATCTTTTTTACGCATTAATGGCTATTTCTGCATTTATAAGTGCCCGTATGATTATCGCAGAAAAATTTAGAATTACACCATTGGATTATTTGCTGATTATGATGGCTCTAGTAATGGGGTTTGTTTCTGCGTCTGGATTAGATTCACTTGGTATAACCTTAATTGTCGTGCAGATAATTATTCTTTTTTATGCATGTGAGATTTTCATACAATCTAGAAAATCTGGCTCTAAAATATTATCAATTTCTGTCTGTGCATCATTATCAGTGATGGCGATACGAGGAATAACGATATAATGGTATATTATAAAATAATGATATTCCTAATATGTAAAAAATCGCTTTCTGAAGTATTTATATTGCAATACCCCCATTCATTATGATGTCTGATATACTCACAAATTGCTTAGTGTGTATGGAGGTTTAATGGTGTTTTTGTCCAGATTATAGGCGTATTTGCTAAATGAAAAATTTTAATAAGGAAAGAATGGTTTTAATTAACTTATTGTTTTAATTGAGGTTTAGTTTGTTTAATAAAGTATTGGTATTTTTATTGGTTTTTAGTGTCTTTGGTGGTGTTCATGCTAAAGATGCTTATGTTATCGGCCCAGGAGATGTTCTTTCTATATCAGTATGGAAGGAAGAGGATATGCAAAAAGAGGTGCTGGTTAAGCCAGATGGGGCAATATCATTTCCGTTAATAGGAGATGTAAATGCAAAGGGAATGTCAACCTCAGATTTAAAAAATGACATATCGAACAGACTTAAAGAATTTATCCCAAATCCTGTGGTTACAGTTAGTGTTCTTAAGTCTAATAGCAACAAAATTTATGTTATTGGTAAAGTTATTCGTCCAGGAGAATATATAACGTCTAATTATATGGATGTGCTACAAGCATTATCTTTGGCAGGTGGGCCTAATCCCTTTGCGGAGACAGATGAGATTAAAATTATTCGTCGTGTTGGGGATGATAAAGAAGTGTATGAGTTTGACTATGATGAGGTAATGTCTGGTAACCGGCTAGAAATGAATATTATTTTAAAAGCAGGTGATACGGTTGTTGTTCCATAGAACCATTGGTAAGAACTATAAACGTTGTAAGTAAGGAGAGAGTGAAAAATATGAGGCTAGATGATTTTTTACTAAGAAATTATGTTAGTTGCGTGATGTTTTTTATAATTACTCAAGCAGGTGTTTTGTCGGCAGCTGAGACTAGTGTTGAATCAGGAGTTAGTGCTCGGTTTGAATATAATGATAATCTTTTTTTGACGTCTGATACGCAAGAATCAGTATCTAGTATGGTTGTAACGCCCAATGTTCAATTATTGACCGAGGATGATAATTGGGAAGCATTTCTGTCTTTAAAATTAAAGAGTAGTTTATATTCTGAAGATGCATATAATGCAACTGATCAATTTTATGAGGCTGCAGCTAAATATGAATCTGAAAGAAATGTTTACGCTGTAAATGCAGAATATAGCTTAGATTCTAATCTTAACAGCGAATCAGATGCGTTTGGTGTTGTCGGATATAAGGTGGATGAATCACGATGGAGTATTACGCCTGAATATACAAGATTGTTGACAGAACGTTTGTCCCTTGCTTTGACTTATAATTATACGGAATCAGATTTTGATGATATAGCTAACAATGTTTCATATCAAACTAATACTGTTATGGGTAAGGCTACATATAATTTATCTGAGCGCTCAGAATTCAATTTTCTCTTGATATCTACCGATTATGAAAGTAAGGATGGTATTTATGAGTACCAAATATTTAATTCAATGATTGGTCTTACCCATAAATTTGATGAAACTTTGACAATTGATTATTCTATTGGTTCTACAAGTATAGGCTCAAATACTTTTAATACTCAGGCGATAGATTTCTTTGGTCAGACAGTTGTAGCTTCTCAGGTAGTAGATTCTAATGATACTGGTTTTGTTTTTGATGTTGGTGTTGATGTTGGATGGTTAACAGCTAGAGCAAGCAAAAGCACGTCGACTGATTCATTTGGTAGAGTAAATGATACGGATGAAATTGATCTTTATTTTAGATATCAAATGACAGAGCTGGTTCGTTTGGTGTTTAGAGCAAACTATAGTGATATTGAGCAGCTTGGCGATAGTATTAGTGTTGGTTCATATGATCGAACAATAGCATTTTATGAGCCTATTTTGAAAGTTAGGCTCGCGAAAAATCTAAATGTTATTGCGTCTTATCGATATACTGTGGATGATTATGTTGATACGCAAACTTCTAACAGTTCTTCGCAAGATTCCAATATATTGTATGTTGGGGTTTCATATGATTTTCCATCATTGCCAGTATTCTAGTTTTTCTTTTGTATAAAACACATTTTTAGTAAAATATATAACATTAAGTAGTTGAGTAATATTAGAGTGGAAGAAAAAAATATAGATTTGCATGATTATTTTCGTATTGTAAGAAAAAACAAAATACCAATTGCCGTAATATTTTCATCATTATTTTTTATAAGTGTAATTATAGCCATATCTCTGCCTGCAATTTATAAATCTAGTGCAACAATTCTGATTGAACAGCAGGAGATACCTCGTGAACTAGTTATGTCTACAGTAACTAGTTATGCTTCTGAGCGTATTCAAACTATACAGGCGCAGGTAATGAGTAGATCGAATTTGTTCAAAATAATGGACAAATTTAATCTCTATGAGAAAAAAAGGAAATATAAAACATCTGAGGAAATTGTTGCGCAGATGCGGGATGATTTTGATCTTGAAATTATAAGTGCAGATGTTGTTGATCCAAGGACGGGACGGCCATCCGCTGCAACTATTGCTTTTTCATTGTCATATAAAGGAGAGTCTCCAGCAGTTGTGCAGCGTGTGGCAAGTGAGTTTGTTCAATTATATTTAAATATGAACCTTCAGAATCGAACAGCTAAGGCTGAGGAAACATCTGCATTTTTTAAAGAAGAACTAGTTCGATCTGGTAAAGAAATTTCCGATTTGGCAAATGAATTAGCAGTGTTTAAGGAAGAAAATTCAAGCATGTTGCCAGAGTTGCAAATGGTTAATATGCGAGTTCTGCAAAGAGCAGAGTCAGATATAGCAAATATTAATGCAAAACTTCGAGTGTTAGAGGAAACAAAATATTATCTAGAAGGTGAGTTAGAGCAAATTAATCCTGATAACCCCTTAGTATATAGCGTAAGTTCAAGACTTAAGGTTTTGGAAGCTGATTATATTGCTGCTATTTCAAGATATTCTGAGTCACATCCTAATGTGATACGTCTTAAAAGTGAAATAGAATCATTAAAAGCTGACCGAAAAGGAAAAGATGATTTTGATTCTGCGGCAGCTGAGCTAAAACAATTGCGTTCTAAACTAACTGTTTTGAGTGATAAGTACACGCCTGTACACCCTGATATCGTTAGTGTTAAGTCTAAAATCAAACAACTTGAAGAAAAGCTTGAAAGTGGTGCTAATGCTAATGTAGAGGAAAGTTATTATCAAAGCAAACCTGATAACCCTGCCTTCATTACACTTAAAGCACGTTTAGATAACTCAATTAGTGAGATTTCGTCTCTTAAGGATGAGAAAAAAAGACTTGTTGAAAAGATGAGGGAGCTTGAAGATGATATGATGAAGGCGCCACAGGTGGAGCGTGAATATCATGAGTTGCAGCGTTCTTACAAGAGTGCATTGTTGCGAAATCAGGAAATTCAATCAAAGAAAATGTCAGCAGATATAGCAAAGCAATTAGAAGCTGAAAGTAAAGGTGAGCGTTTTACACTAATAGACCCACCGGCAATTCCTGATTTACCAATCAGTCCTAATCGTCCAGCTATTGTAATAATTGGGTTTATATTTGCTTTAGGCGGTGGTTTTGGTTTCGCTTTTGCGGCTAATTTTATTGGGAAGCCAATAGGCGGAGCAAAAAGTATTGATTCACTAATAGGGGCACCGCCATTAGCTGTGGTTCCATACATTATGAATGTCTCAGATGTAGTGAAACGTAATAAGTATAAAAAAAGGTTCTTATTTGCAGCAATATTTTTTGTTGTTTTTGTTTTTATTTTTGTTCATATCTTTGTCTCTCCATTAGATGTGTTGTGGTACCGTCTATTACGCAAGGCAGAGTATGTGGTTAATTAAATATACTTATTTGGGTTTGGTCTAATGGAAAAAATAAAACAGGCACTTGATAGGGCTCGACATGAGAGGAATACAGGTTCTGGCTCATCAGGGTTGGGTGACTCGATTATTAACTATTCTGAAGCACAAGCTGTTGAAGGCTCTGATTTATTAATGCGAGAAAATCGTATAATCACTGCACTTGAGCACGATGAATATGTAGATGCCTTTAATATTCTGGCAATACAGACATTGCAACGTATGGAAGAGCATCGTTGGAATACACTAGCTATTACTAGTCCACGTGGTAATGAAGGAAAGACAACAGTGGCAATAAATTTAGCTATAAGTATTGCAAAAGAAATTGAGTATTCGGTTTTACTGGTAGATGCGAATCTTAGGCAGCCCAAAGTGAACAAATATTTCGGTGCTAGTACTAATATGGGTTTGAGCGATTATTTGCGTGATGATATAGCGCTCAATGATGTCTTATATCGTCCAAAAGAGATTGATCATCTAATGATTTTACCTGGAGGAATGCCTCTGTTAAGTACCGCAGAAATGATGGGATCACCTAAAATGTGTACTCTAGTTGAGACATTAAAGGATCATTATCCAAAAAGAATTATTTTATTTGATTTGCCTCCCATTCTTGGTACAGCAGATGCAATGTCTATTGCTCCATGCATTGATTCCGCTCTACTTGTTATTGAAGATGATGTCACTAAGGAAGATGATCTCAAAGATGCTATTGATATTCTTTCAGTAACTAATGTTATAGGCAGTGTTCTTAACAAGTCAAAATTCTGATATTTTTAATAATGCTTGAATTCTTTTTCTAGGGATTGCATAGGTTTTAAATATTTATGTTTGATTTATGATGATTCAGTTTGTAGAGTAAAAATACTATGGACCACCTAATCCCACCATATCAAGGTGAGCTTAAAGATCTTTTGCTTAATGAGCTTGATGCCGAGCAACTTAAATTAGATTCAGAATCTTTTTCATCAATTACGCTTTCTCAGCGCCAGCAATGTGATTTAGAATTATTGTTAAATGGTGCGTTTTCTCCTTTAACTGGCTTTATGAATAAGGATGTATATGAAAGCGTTGTAAGTACTGCTCGTTTACCTAATGGTGTCTTATGGCCCATACCTTATTATCTTGATGTTGATGAAAAACAGGCTGAAAGCTTAGAAGTAGGTAAAAAAATTGCCTTATGTGATACTGAAGGATTTATGCCAGCAGTTTTAGCAATTGAAAGCATCTGGCGTCCAGACAAAAACGAAGAAGCACTAGAGGTGTACGGGACTTTAGATAAGCAGCATCCTGGTGTTGATTATTTGTTTAATTCAGTAAAACAGGTTTATGTCGGTGGTACAGTGCATGGTATTCAGCTTCCTTTTCACTACGATTTTGAGACATTGCGCCATACACCAATACAGTTACGACAACTATTTGACAAATTAGGATGGAAGAATGTAGTTGCTTTTCATACCAGTAAGCCCATGCACTGCGTGCATCAGGAAATTACAATGAGGGCTGCTGACCAGGCTAATGCTCATATATTGATCCATCCAGTTGTTGGCATGTCAAAACCTGGAGATATACATTACTATGCACGTGTTCATTGCTATCAGGCCATAATGAAGCATTATCCAAAGAGTATGACAGAATTATCATTATTGCCAATAGCAATGAGAATGGCAGGGCCTCGTGAAGCATTGATGAATGCCATTATAAGGCAGAATTATGGGTGTAGTCACTACATTGTAGGAGCTGAGCATGCTGCACCTCCAAATGTGCGTGATAATGCTACACGATTTTATGCAACAGGTTCCTCTCAAAAATATGTAAGAGAGTTTGAAGACGAACTTGAAATTAATATTATTAATATCGATGAGCTTTGTTATGATAATGACAATAAGCATTTTGTAACAAAAAATAGGCTAAATAAAAATAGCCATAGTAGTCAATCTTTTTCAAATAGCAATATTCTCGATGCCATATTAAGAGGCAAAACACTCCCTTCATGGGTGACATACCCTGAAGTTATCGATGTTATGAGCAGAGTGTGTCCACCTAGATCCGGTCAGGGTTTTACTTTGTTTTTTACAGGATTGTCTGGATCTGGAAAATCAACTTTAGCTAGAATTATTTATGCAAAATTTATAGAAGATGGAAAACGACCTGTGACATTGCTGGACGGTGATGTGGTGAGACATAATTTATCGAGTGAATTAGGGTTTTCTAAAAAAGATAGGGATTTAAATGTTAGTCGTATTGGTTATGTGGCAAGTGAAATTACAAAAAATAGGGGGATTGCTATTTGTGCCCCAATAGCGCCATATACTGAGATGCGACGTGATGTTCGCAATCTTATTGAGCAATATGGTGCTTTTGTAGAGATATATGTTGCAACTTCACTTGAGGAATGTGAAAGGCGAGATCGTAAAGGATTATATGCCAAGGCTAGAAGAGGTTTAATTCCAGAATTTACGGGTATTAGTGATCCTTATGATGTGCCTGAAAATCCTGAAATAAGGATAGATACAGAGAATATGTCGCCTATGCAAGCGGCTCAAGACATATACCTTTATCTCGTTAGGGAAGGATTTGTTACACATGAAATAGATGATTAATACATTATTATCTTATGTTAGTACCGTAAGATAATCATTATTATTCTTAGGTAGTCAGAAATAAATACATATATTACTTATATGCATCTATTCATCACTATTACTAATATATGCCAATATAAGAGTTAATTAACATGAAGTATTTTTTTATAGCAATAATTGTAACAGTAGCACTAACTGGTTGTGGTGGTGCAGAAGAAAGAAAAGCAGCTTATCTAGAAAAGGCCAAACTTTCTTTGCAAGCTGGTGATCTTGATAAAGCACGCATAGAACTAAAAAATGTACTTCAGATAGATCCTAATGAAGCGCAGGCTTATTTTCGATTGGCTAATATATTTGATTTAAAGAAAGAGTACCGCAAAGCGTTCAGGAACTATTCAAAGGCGGTGGAACTTGATCCGGATAATCTTGAATATCATGCAAAAATTGGTACCTATCATCTTGTATTGGCTGGTGATATTAATGCCGCTATTGAAAAAAGAGATTTTATTTTAGGTCAAGACAAAAATAATACAAGTGGACTATTTCTTAAGGCAAGTATTCTTTTTAAGCAAAATGATGTCGATGAAGCAATAAAAATTGCACAGGATATTTTTTCTAGAAAACCAGGCTATATTCAGAATTCTGTATTTCTTTCAGCACTTTATCTAAGAGGTGAAAAATATGAAAGCTCCATTAATGTGCTTAAAGCCTGTATTAAAGAAAATCCTGAAGATAGTTCCTTAGTAAATAGGTTGGCGAATGCATACTTGGCTGCGGGAAAACATAATCTAGCTGAAAATGAATACAAAAATATTTTGAAGAAAAATCCAGAAATTTTCTCTAATTATTTGAAACTTGCCTTGTTTTATAAAAAAATTGGAAATGTTGAAAAAGCAGAAAATATTCTACGTGAGTCTATTAAGAATGATGTTAATGATGTTAATAGAAAAGCTGCATTAATTGATATTATCAAACAAACAAAAGGTTACCAAAGTGCCATAGACGAATTAAAGAGAATTATCAATGAGAATCAAGAGATGGGTGAGCTTCGGCTTCGTTTAGCAAAACTTTATCTTGAAGAAAAAAATCACAGCGAAGCGATTAAAGCATTAGAAGGAGCTGTATCAGACTTTTCTGAGGGTTCAGTTGGTGTTGAATCTAGAGTTCATCTTGCAAATCTTTATATGCAAAAAGAAAACATAGAGGCAGCTACATCTCTTATACACAGTGCGTTAGAGATATCTCCTAATGATGCTGAAGTTAACTTTATTTATGCAAAAATACAACTATTGAACGAAGATTATGAGGAAGCAGTTATCTCTCTCAGGACAGTGGTTAAAGATAACCCTGAAAAAATCGAAGCATATTTTCTATTATCTGCTGCCCATAAAGGTAATGGAGAAAATGAGCAGGCAAGAGACATTATTTATCGAGCATATGACAATAATAGAACTAACATTAATGGGCTGATATCACTAGCTAAATATCATGCTAGAAATAAAAACACTGCTGAATTAGAAAAAATTATCGATAGTTGCCTTTCGATAGATGAAAATAATTATGAGGCATTATCATTCAAAAGCACTCTGTTAAATGAAAGAAAAATGTTTTCTGATGCGAAGATATATGCTGTTCGGATGGTCGAATTATACCCAGATATGCCAGATGGATATATACAGTATGTTCCCTATCTGCTAGCTGAAAAGAGCGAGAAAGAAGCTATTGCTTTATTAGAAGAAGGTTATAAGAAGGTCCGTGATAAAGGTCTTCTTTTTGAGCCATTAGTTTCATTGTATGCATCTTTGAACAATTTCACCAAGGCAATAAGTAAAGTTGAGTCTGCTATTCAGGAAGATGGTGCCACAGCTGATTTGTATACGCTTCTTGCAAAAATACATATAGCTTCTGGAAATATAACTGATGCGAAAGTAAATCTTGCTAAAGCAGGTGTAAAAAGTGATCTGGAAATGTCATTTAGAGTGGCTCAAATATATGTAGGTCTTAAAGATTATAAAAGCGCAATTAATGAATATGAAAAGGCATATAAAAAATATAGTAACAGTACAATTTTAATAAATAATCTGGTTTCACTTCTTTCTGAGCATGGTGATAATGAAAATGATTTAAATCGAGCTATTGAACTTGTTGATAAAATAAAAAACATTGACCAAGCGGTTGTTCTAGATACGGTGGCCTGGACTTATTATAAAGCAGGTAATTACTCAGAAGCGGCTGAGATTTTAAAAACTGTTGTTGAAAAATCGCCTTATGAAGATATTTTTAATTATCATTATGGTATGGCCTTGTACAAAACAGGCGATTTAAATGCAGCTAAAATTTATTTAGCTCGATCACTTGAAAAAAACAATGGCTTCTCTGGTAAAGATGATGCAGAAGCCGTTCTTCAGAAACTACAGTAAATTTGTCGTGGCTTGGGATAAAGGATAATCTTAGGCATTTATTTACTATTACGCGATGTCTACTTTATCTATATGGCGCTAAAGGTCTAAGATGAATATCGGATCAATTGGTTATTCTATCAGTGCCCTAGCGTTTCTTGTATTTTTTGCAATTTTGCTTACGGATAAGCATAAGGGAGCTGCAAAAAGACTTCTTATTATTGCCTCTTTATTAAGCAGTGTATGGGCTCTTTCAATGTCCTACCAAGCTGTAACAGGAAGTGATCTCATAACACCACAGGTTCTTGAGTTTGCAAAGAGCATAAGCTGGATAACGCTTCTTCTTATGATGTTAAGTGTTGCGTATGGCGCTGGTATCACAACAACAAGCTTTATGTTCGCTATTGCCGCAATCATTGTATTTGTTGCAGCAATGATGATTCCAGTTTTGTATCAATATCTGAATCATAATGCAACAACATTTGGTAATAACTTCAATTATCTGCTGGCTAGTCATTTATTGCTTTCTGTTATTGGCATTGTTCTAATTGAGCAGCTTTACAGAAATACAAGGCCAGAACAGAGACTAGTAATAAAGTTTCTATGCCTGGGGTTAGGAGGTATGTATGTTTATGATTTTTATATGTACTCAGATGCGCTTTTATATAAACGCATAGATCTTACACTCTGGCATGCAAGAGGATTTGTTGATGCATTGATTGTGCCATTAATTGGAGTAGCAGTAATTAAAGATCCTTTATGGTCACCAGAAATATTTATTTCAAGAAAAGTTGTATTTCATACAACGACTCTATTGGCGAGTGCTGTATACCTTATGACAATGGGGGTAGCAGGTTATTATGTACGGGATTATGGTGGTAGCTGGGGGTTAGTTGCACAAGCCTTCCTTCTATTTTTTACTATATTATCTTTATTATTATTTCTTTTTTCTGATCGTGTTCGCACACGATGGAAAGTCTTTCTTAATAAGCATTTTTATCCTTATAAATATGATTACCGAGATGAATGGTTAAGGTTTATTAAAACAATATCTAGCTTAGACGATGGTCAAAGCTTTTATTCAAAGACGATTCTCTCTATTGCCCAGATAATTGATAGTCCTGGTGGAATGCTCTGGCTTCGAAAAGAGGCAGGATACTATGATTGTATTGAGTCATATCAGATAATGTGCACAAATAAAAGAGTATCTTCAAATTCATCATTAATTAAATTTTTAGATAAAAATAAGTTTGTAATAAGCGTTGATGAGCTTGATATGTCACCAGAAGTATATAATCGTCTAGGTGAGCTTAATCTCCCTTCCTGGGTGCGCGAAGTATCTGCATGGCTTATTGTTCCATTAATACATATAAATGATTTAATAGGCTTTATCGTTCTCAATCATTCTAAAGTTCACAATAAGCATTTTAATTGGGAAGATAGTGACCTTTTGAATACTGTTGCAAGGCAGGCAGCATCATTTATTGTGCAACGAGAAGTCTCAGAGCAATTGGCTGAGGCTAAACAATTTGAAAGTTATAATAAGTTGTCAACTTATATGGTGCATGATATAAAAAATCTTGTTACTCAGTTATCGTTAATTACTAGCAATGCAGAAAAGCATAAGGGTAATCCATTGTTTATGGAGGATGTAATAAAAACAATTTCAAATTCTGTTGATAAAATGAATGTTATGATGGAGAAGCTACAAGGTAAAGTTCTTACCAAGTCATTTATAGTTATTGATATTATTGATCTCTTGAATGAACTCGTTATTAATCGTAAAAAAGCTGGCGGAAAACCAATTCCTGAATTAATGAGTGAAATTGAGCAATGTAATGTAAAAGGAGATCCTGAACAGTTATTATCTATCTTTGGTCATTTAATTCAAAATGCTCAGGATGCGACTGATGATGATGGCAATATAGATATATTGGTTTCTACACAGGATGGTTGGCTTGTAATAGAAATCAAGGATACAGGTTGTGGAATGTCTGAGAATTTTATCAAAAATGAGCTGTTTAGACCTTTTAAGACTACTAAGGGCGAACGAGGTATGGGAATAGGAGCATATGAATCTAGAGAAATTATTTCATCTTTAGGTGGTGATATAGAAGTGTTTAGTGAATTAGGAGCAGGAACAATTTTTATTGTCCGAATTCCAATTAATAATAGTATTTAATTGTGTTTTAGGTGTAAAATATTCCGACAATGAATTGGTTTTTTGGTAGAAAAAAATGTCAATAGAAAGAACAAAACTGCTGATAGTAGAGGATGATCCTGGTTTGCAAAGTCAAATTAGGTGGTGTTTTGAAAATTATGACATTTTATTGGCTGATGACCGTGACAGTGCTCTTGAACAGGTGCGCCAATATAAACCTGCTGTGGTTACTCTGGATCTTGGTTTGCCGCCAGAGATAGATAATACATCTGAAGGTATTGCAACGTTAAAAGGTATCCTGGAAATTGAACCCAATACAAAGGTTATAGTAGTAACTGGCCAAGATGAAAAAGAAAATGCCATGCAAGCAATAGCGTTTGGCGCTTATGACTTTTATGCTAAGCCTTTTCAGCCAGAAATTATGAGTCTTATTGTAGAACGTGCATTTAGGCTTCATGACCTAGAACTTGAAAATAAGAAGCTGCATGACTTATCAAATCATGAGCACTTTAATGGGGTTATAGCCTGTAGCTCACAGATGCAAAGTGTATGCAAAGCCATTGAAAAGGTTGCTCCATCAGATGCGACTGTTTTGTTACTTGGTGAAAGTGGAACAGGAAAAGAAATTTGTGCTCGTGGACTGCATGTTAAAGGAAGGAACAAAAAGGGGGAGTTTGTTGCAATAAATTGCGCCGCCATACCAGATAACTTGTTGGAAAGTGAATTGTTTGGTTATGAAAAAGGTGCTTTTACCGGTGCTGTAAAACAGACAATAGGAAAAATTGAATATGCGGATGGAGGTACGCTATTTCTTGATGAAATGGGTGACTTGCCAATTTCCTTGCAAGCAAAACTATTAAGGTTCTTGCAGGAAAGGGTGATTGAACGTATTGGTAGTCATAAACCAATAGCTGTTAATGTTCGCATCGTTTGTGCAACACACCAGAACTTAAGAGAAAAAATTGAGAAAGGTGAATTTAGGGAGGATTTGTTTTATAGAATTAGTGAAATTCCAGTAGAGATTCCACCACTAAGAGACCGAGAAGGCGATATAATTTTGCTGGCCAAGTATTTTTTTAATGAATTTAATGAGCAGCATGGCAGTAAGTTGAAGGGTTTTAATAAAGATGCGCTTTCGTCAATGGAATCATACGCATGGCCTGGAAATGTACGTGAGCTTCAGAACAAAATAAAACGTGCTGTAATTATGTCAGATGAAAAATATATAACGGCAACAGATCTTGAATTAGATACTGCACCTGCAGAAAGAATGAATTATGACTTAAGGCTTATTAGGGAAAAAGTTGAGCGCCAGGCGATTGTTCGAGCCATATCACATGTAAATGGAAAAATAGCTCCTGCTGCTGAATTGCTAGGTGTTAGTCGACCAACACTCTACGATTTAATTAAAAAGCTAAATATTACAGTTTAATAATTAAGTTTTGAATGCTGCCTGAATTACGCTTGTCATCTTTAAATTAATTTTTTATTTATTACCATATCGAGTTTAGTTATGTTTAGAACTTCAATTATCCGTTTAATTTTTTTGATATTACCAATGCTGATGGTAAATCTATCTCATGCAGATACGGTTGTACGTTTAAATATACAGCAAGGAGTAGATGAAGATACCGTTGATCTAAGATTATACGATACAGACAAGCCAGTTACTGTTAGCAATTATATGAGCTATATGCTTTCTGGTAGTTATGATAATAGTTTTATACATCGAAGCGTACCTGGTTTTGTTATTCAGGGAGGCGGCTATAATTATGATCCAAACAATTCTGATTTCTTAACTAGTTTTTCAGCCATACCTGAACAGCCTGCTATTTCCAATGAGCTTGGGTTATCAAATTTAAGAGGCACTATTGCTATGGCAACACTAGGAGATCCAGATAGTGCAACAAGTCAATGGTTTATTAATCTAGTAGATAATTCATCTTCACTTGATTCTGGGTATACAGTGTTTGGTGAAGTATTGAATGATGGTATGCAGACGATTGACACAATTGCGAACCATCCTATAGATGGACGTACTGATATTGATACTGCATTTGGACAACTTCCATTAATTGATTATATATCTGACCCTATTCAGACTGATAACCTTGTGCAGATAAAACAAATGACAGAGTTGTTTACTATTACCTCTGATATTAATTATGGCATCGTGACATCAGGCAGTAGTGTTCAACCAGAAATTACGATAAGAAACACAGGTGGTGATGCAATACTAATCGGCGGTATTAGTGACAATAACCCTGTGTTGCCTCCATTTAATGTTGTTGATGTTGGATGTGCTAACTCTGTTATTCAGCCTGGTGATCAATGTTCATTTATGGTTTTGTTTTCACCTGAGTCAGAAGGTGTTTATGAAGATAGTTTTAATATTGAAATTATTAGCCTTGGCATTAGCTATGAGGTTTCATTATATGGAGTAGGCGGACTAGCGGTGAATGAGCCAGATATTAATGTTTCATTTTCGAGTGTTAATTTTGGTAATGTTGATGTCCTTGAAAGTGCAGATTTACCATATATATTTCCACCCACTGGTAGCTTAATTCCTGTGATTTTGATTGAGAATAAGGGTACGCAGGATTTAGATATTTCATCAATTACTGTAATTGGGCAAGATGCGGCAGTTGTTAATGTGGATGGTGATGATGCCTGTGCTGTTACAATACAGCCAGGCCAATCATGTGGAATAATAATTGAGTTTAAACCATTAACGCCTGGTGTTAAGGACGCGACGGTTTCTATTGTTTCAAATGATCCAGATGAGGCACTGTTTAATATTCAAATAAGAGGAACTGCTGCCGGTGAGGATGATGGTGTGTTGGCCGAGATTGAAGATTTAGGACCAAATAATGGTGATGGAAATAACGATGATATTCTAGATAGCAGACAGAGCAATGTTGCAACATTAATTGATGCTTACGGAAACTATGTAACATACTTAACTGATAGTGGTTATAACTTCAGGAATATGACGGCATTACAATCAACAGATATGGTTGAAATGCCAGCTGATGTGAAAATAGGATCAGGAGTGTTTGACTTCATTGTTGAAGGAGTTGCTCCGGGGCAGCTACTCGAAGTAGGTATCATATTGCCTGCAGGTTTAATTCCAAGTGCATACTATATGTATGGGGGAACAGCCGATAATCCAACTCAACACTGGTTTGATTTTGATTATGATGGTGAAACAGGTGCAGTAATAATTGGTAATGCTGTATTTGCAACATCTTCAGGAACTGAATTCACAGGAAGTGTGCTCGAACTTATTATTAGAGATGGTGGACGAGGAGATGCAGATATGACAGTGAATGGGAAAATTTCTGTCATAGGTGGTATGCCGATCAAGCCGAAATCGTCAAGCGATTCTGGCTCGATTGATTTATTACGAATTCTATGTCTGACATTTACGTTAATTTTGGCAAGATCTTTTATACGAAAACGATAGTTTTTATTTTGTAACTATTCATTTTAAATATAATGGCAAAAAGTAATATTCTTCACAGGTCAAAGTTAAAAAAGGTAAAGCAATTTATTGAAAATAATGATTTTGATTCAGCAGAAAAAATACTAATTCAACTTGCACGCAAGGCTCCACGAGATGCAGAGATTTGGTTATATAGGGGGTACGTAGAAGGTTTTAGAAATGAACATGTAAAAGCTGCTGAATTCTTTAAAAAATCATTGGAGATAAAACCAGACGACTCCTCCATCTTATATAACTATGGAATTGCATTAAGAGACTCTGGTGACTACCTGGCAGCCGCTAATGCGTTCAAAAAATCACTTTTAAAGGATTCTGAAAATACTCAAAAGCTGGATTGTTTAGCACATGTATACATGATGTTAAATGATCATGAAAAAGCAATAGAGACATTTGGCAGGTCACTAAGAATAAATCCAGGTCAGCCGGAAACACATTCAAATCTGGGTAGTGTCTATCAGGCACAGGGTGAGTTAAGCAGGGCAGAGGCGTGTTACCGAAAGGCGCTACAGTTAAATCCGAGCTTGAACATATATGATAATCTTGGAAGTGTCCTTGTCTCACAGGGGCGCTACAAAGAATCTATAGAAGTATATCGTGCTGGCCTTATTAAGCAACCTAAAAATACACGAGTATTCTCTAATTTGCTTCTGACACTTAACTATATGGAAGATGTTAGTCAGCAGGAGCTGTATGATGAGCATAACAAATGGGGCGATACTTTTGATAACCCTTTAAATTATATAGCGCATCATGCATGTGATAAAAATAAGGAAGTCTTGCGTATAGGTTATTATTCACCAGATTTTCGTGAGCATTCAGTGGCTTATTTCATTGAACCTATAATTGAATATCACGATAAGAACAAATTCAAGACATATGCTTATTATTCTTCAAAAAAGGAAGATGCTGTAACAGCACGACTAAAAGGCTTCTTTGATGTATGGCGTGATGCCTCTGTTATGACGGACAGTGAATTGGCTGACGCTGTAAAGTCAGATGAGATAGATATTATGGTTGATCTTACAGGGCATACAGCTAGTAATGCACTATTGGCATTTGCAAAAAAACCAGCTCCGGTACAAATTACATATTTAGGTTATCCTAACACAACAGGCATGAAGGCTATCCAGTATCGAATTACTGATGCTATTGCCGATCCTGAAGGGCAGGATATATTCTACAGCGAAGAACTCTGTCGATTGCCAGAGTGTTTTTTGACATACAAACCAGATGATAATTCACCAGATGTATCTGAGCCGCCAGTTATTCAAAATGGATTTATTACTTTTGGTTCATTTAATAATTTAGCAAAAATAAACGATAAGGTGATAGATGTTTGGTGCAGAATACTCAAACGATTGCCAGATAGTAAATTGCTTGTGAAGAACCCATCACTGACTGATTTAAAAACCAGAGAAACATATATTAAGAAATTTCAGCAGTTTGGAATAGAGGGTAATCGCATTAATTTAATTGGACACACCCCTACACGAAATGAGCATTTGTCGTTATATGACAAAATTGATATTGCATTAGATACCTTTCCTTATAATGGGACGACGACAACATGCGAAGCATTATGGATGGGAGTGCCAGTTGTTGCATTATGTGGTGATTATCATGCTGCAAGAGTAGGCGCTAGTTTGCTAACTGCAGTCAATCAGAAAGACTTGATCACTAATAGCGAGGAAGAATATATCGATAAGGCAGCCAGCTTGGCTAAAAATACTGACCTGCTTAAATATAACAGAGACAGGCAACGTGATTATCTTCAAAAATCTATATTATTTGATGGTAGGGCTTTTGTGGTATCGTTAGAAAATGAATATCAAAGGATTTGGAAGAGTCACTCATGAGTATGAGTATTAGCGACTTACATTTGTCAGGAAGTATATGAATAATAAAAGGCCAATCTTTGAGAAGAATAAGAAACAGGATCAAATAGGCACTAAAATATGTTGTATATGATAAACGTATTAATTGCCTCAATATCGCTTGGACTTTATTGTCTGGGTTTGAATTTTTACATTAACCTGCATCTTGGCTATGAGTTTGTTGTTACCGCAATTTCATTAGAAATTGCATCATGCCTTATCGGTATTGCTATGTGTAGGAGCAAAGTTAAGATAAATTATAATTTGTTTATATTGACTGCATTGTTTCTTTTAATTGCATCTAGTTATTCATTGTATGCTATCAATTTTGTGAACGTGCTAAGCTACTTTACTGCTTTATTATGTACCATTTTTCCAGTTATATTGTTGGCAGTATTTGTTGCTAATAATAGTAACGCAATACCAATAAGAATACGCATGTTACTTTCATTTGTTGGTTTTGTTATAGGTATGACAACATCATTCATTGTTACTGCGAATAATGGTATTTGGATGGTCTTTGTTCTTTCGTCTGCAGCATTGACGCTGAGTATTTTTTTGATGAAAAATATTTCTGTGTTCACAAAAGCATTGGCTCTGTTCATGTTTCTTGGAGGAGGTGTGTTTGCAGAAGATGCTGGTAGCCCAGGCGATCAAATAACAAAATGGTCATTATCAGGTAATCCAGTAACTAAGCATGCAATAAACATGTTGCATGATCCTGATCGATATTATCGTTCTGTTGAGAAAACTATCTGGGGAGCGAGTGGCAGAGTTGATCTTGTTTCATCAAGACGAAGTCGAAATGAGGACTATTTCTGGGCAATATATAATGCAAGCAACTCAGTTCCATTTACCGATAAAACACAAGAAAACATTTTATGGTGGAATAAGCATTATCCGTTGGTAATGATGCCTTTTGATCTTAAAAAACCATCAAAAGTATTGACTGTTGCTGCCGTAAGAGGACCTGAGATAGATGTTTCTCAACAACTGTATGGGGCAGAAACTACATCCATTTATGACGACTGTGTTTCTTTCAAAAAGGAAATGAACTGTGACCGTTCAGATTTAAATTCTAGGTTAAAGAAAGTAATTGATTCTGATGAGAATTACGATCTTGTTTCACTATCTATACTTAATCAAGTGGCTGAGCCATATATAGGAGCTGCTGCTTCACATGAGTCTATTTATACGATTGAGTTTTTTAAAAAACTATACGATAAACTTAATACAAATGGATTGCTGGCTGTTAATGTTCGTGATCAGGTCATGTTGCATAAGGCCCTGAGTTATGTGTGGCGCATGGTGTCAGAAAATCCTGGTGATAAAATAACAAATTTTAGAAATAATATACGAGTTTTACAGATTGATAAGAATTCTTCGTACAAGGATACTTATAATTATCTTGTACTAGTTTCAAAACAGAGATTTACTGCTGAGGAGCTGAAGGCATTAAATCGCCTTATTGATTCTGCACCGATCATGAAGGTAATATACGATGCGAATAACAATATACCTCCTTACAGGTTTTTTAAGCAGCTAAACAGAATTACAGTATCTGATGCGACTTTGCACTTGACCAGGGCCTCTAGCTGGAAATATAAAAAACTAATAAATCTTGAGCCATCCAGCATTATTAAGCCAAATTATTTTCATTTGGCTGTCGGTTTACATCCATTTGTTGCTGGCTTATCGGCACTATTTTTCATTGTAAGTTTATATGGGTTGCTTTTCTCGCATCAAAAAATGCGAACTTTGAATAAAGTCGAAAAACAAAGTTCTCCAGTAATATCTATATTATTGTTTCATTCTCTTCTCAGTGTGGTTGCTTTTATTTTGCTTCTTTATGCTACAGCCATTTTTTCTTCAGCTTCACTAGGATATTCGTATTTTTCTATTTCTTTTTTAATTGTACTTGCGCTAGCTGCTTTTGTTTTTCCTTATGCATATACAAGGGCGGGCAAAATAATATCAAAAGGTATTAATGAGATATGGCTCTTCCTTGTTATTTTGCTTTTAGGCGTTTTTGTTCTTTTAGGTATGGAGCAGGATATTGAGGTTTTACTAGGTGTCAGTACTAAAATATTAATATTTGCTTTAGTTGTGATGTTTTCATTTTGTTCGGGTTTGGTGCATTATCAATCTACTTCGTATACACAAAAATTTCATCCAAGCGTCTGGTTCTGGATATGGTATATGTCGTCGGTTGGTGTGGTTATAGGTGTAATTATTTCCCAATATATGTTGATTGAATTTAATCTTGGAATTATCGTGCAAGCTGCAATGGGAATGTTTTTATTTTCAGCACTTATTATCTGGTGGTGTCGGAGTGCAAGCAGGATGAGCTAGATGGTTGTCAGAAAATATTTAAGATTACAAGCTGCGTATATAAAAAGTTAATACGACATTCAGTAGGATATGAGCAATAGCCAGGCCCACAATATTTCGAGTTTTTAATGCAATGACATCTCCCAGTATTCCAAGTATTAGTGTTAATCCTATCGCTGCCCAGAGGCCAAGAGCATTTTGAAGAAGATTGATTTCGCCAACGTGTCCAAAAAACCAGGCGGCATTTTGTAGAAAAATGGCAAGGGGTAAATTAGTAAATTTGGCGAGTGTAAAAAGTATAAAACCACGTGTCGCTATATCTGTACCTGCAGCGATGATAGACATTGAAAGCAGCAGGGTTGAGGCGTCAGCCAGCTCCATTGTTCTAATTGCATGATTGCTTATTAGTGGATCAGATGAGCTATAGATAAATGCGGCTAATGCCAAAGAGTACAGGCTGCAGCCAAGAAGTGTCGATTGGCCAATTTTTTTAGTAGTAATGCCAAGATCTTGTAGTGAGAACTTGAGTCTTTTAATTGCCCAAAAATAAGGAATAATGATTACACATACTGTTTGCAGAATAGCTGTTGATAATGATCTGAGGGCTACGTCGTCAGGTAATGGTATTTTAAAAATGCCTGTTAGATACCATGTTAGAAAGATGCCCAGTAGATAAATGCCGCAAATTGAGAGAAAAATATTTAATTTATAAGTGGATATGGGTATCCCAAAAAAATTAACCCTGGGCAGAGCGGTACTCATATGTTTGATTCCTGATTGAAAGATGATAGTAATTCCAGTAGTGGTGCAATATGATTTTTATAGTTTTTCCAGCGTCCCTGTGAACTAGTGTAAAGGGAACGAGTTACCTGGTCATAGCTCGCAGTTGGAACATGTCGTGACGATTTATGGAAGTTAAGACAGTTATCACTCCAGTCAAGATCAAGGTAATTAAGCAAACTATGTATGTGAGATTTAGGAGAGTTTACCAGTTCTTCATAATTTATATCATGGATCGTTAATGGTAAAACCATTTTCCAGTGTGCCATTAAGCGTCGATATTCCTTGTAATAGGATGCAATATCCTCAAGACGCGTCGCATAGTTGTGGCTTTCATTAAAATGCTGGAAATAAATTGACAGGCATGTGTCAATTGAGTTTCGCACGCAGTGTATTATTTTTGCTTTGGGGAACATCAGGGCGATGAGACCAAGAAATATGAAATTTTGTGGCATTTTATCTGTAACGTAACGTGATTCAGAAGAAATGCTGGATAATTTGTCGAGATATTTCTTTGCGTGTTGTTCAAGTATGTCGCTGGTTATTTTTTTGTAGCACTCCGGGAAGCCTGTCTCTGGATCTATAACATTGACTATTTCATTTGAAATTATTGATATATCTGATAATTCGCCTGCACCTGAAATGTCAGGATGACTGTCAAGAATTTGTTCTACCAGTGATGTTCCTGATCTAGGCATACCAATGATAAATACGGCACCTTCTTTGTTAAATGATGATGGCCTTGGTGTCGTTGACATGAATTGCCAGTTAAAAACGTGCATGATTCTCTCTATCAGAGCTGAATGCTCAATGGCAGAAAAATTACTTGGAGTTGCATTGTTCGCTGCTTCAAAATGTTTAAAAGCTCTATCATAGTTTCCAAGCTTGTCGAATAGTTTACCGACTGTATAATTAAATGATTGTAGCAGATGACTAGAAGTGTCCAATTTGTTTTGAATTGCATCAAGATATTCAATAGCTTCATTACACTGACCAAGTTTATGGCAGATTGATGCATAAGTTGTAGCAATACCCGTGTCTAATATTTTTTTGTCTAAAACAGGTTTTATAGTTTTGTAGGAAGCTTCTGCATTGCCTGACTTTTCATATATGCCAGCTTTTGTTGTAATAGCATCAATATCATTAGGGCTGATTTTTATAGCCTGATCAATTGATTCATGTGCTTTATCGAGCTGCCCCAGCGCCAATTGTGATTGCGCTAAATTTCTCCAGAATTCAGAGTTGTCTGGTTGAATTGAGATGGCTGTTTCATAGTATTTAACAGCAAGGTCACGAAATCCTTTTGTATACTTTATTTGACCCAGGCGATTGTGTGTTTCAGCGTTTTTAGGCTGAATAGCAAGGGCCTGTTTATAATAGTTCTCTGCGATATCAATTTTTTGACGTGAATGTGCTACTTCACCTAGTCCATAAAACGCTTCAGCGTTCCTGGGGTCTTTTGAGAGTATTTTTGCCAGTGATGACTCTGCTTCGTTCATTTTATTTTGTTGCAGATAGATACCCGCTATTTCCAGCAATAAATCAGCATTGTCGGGCTGTACATCTAATGCCTGCTTAAATATTTTTTCTGCTTCTGGGAGTTCGCCTAGTTTTTTGTATGCAGCAGCAAGACCACATATAGCTACAAATGCATCAGGTTGCAGTTTCAGTGTTCTCTTAAAATACTGAGCAGCGCGTTTGTAGTTGCCTGTTTGTCCATATATGGATCCAATCATATACATGGCTTCAGCGTCATGCGGATTTTTTTTGCACATTTTTTCGTACAGACTACGTGCCTTGTTGAAATGGCCCTGTTGAAAAAGTCTTAAAGCTTTTTGTCTAACATTTTCCTGCATTTGTATATTCCAGTACCCTGGCTTTAACTGGGCCAGCCATCAAGGGCATCGCCTAAATGTTCAACCAGTGGGGCAATGTGCTTTTCATATTTTTTCCAGCGAGCCTGAGATTTTGTGTAAATTTTCTGACGAACCTGGTCATAGCTGGCGGTCGCTACCACGCGCTCTGACTTGTGGAAGTCCAGGCAGGCATCATTCCATTCAAGCCCGCAGTGCGCTAGCAGATTTCTTGTCGTCGCTTCCTGATCATTGACCATGTCGTCATAGCGTACGGTGTAAACAGGTATATCTACCGAGTGCTCCCAGTGTTTCATAATGCGTACATATTCCTGAAAATAAGATCCTAACCAGTCTAAACGTGTTCCATAAGGGTGCAGCCAACCAAAATTTTGAAAAAATATCGATAGACAAATATCTCTTGGATCACGTACGCAATGTATGATTTTGGCCTGTGGAAATAATAGTGAAATCAGGCCAATATTGAGAAAATTATGTGGCATTTTATCTGTGATAAATCGGTTGTCTCCGCATAAATTAGTGAGTCTGTTGAGATAACCCTGGGCGATATGGTTACATGCATCGGTAGTTAGTGAGGTCACGCATTGTGGGTAGGGCAGTGGACTTTGTAATGTTTTAGACAGGCTACCCATAATGTCATTTATATCATTCAATTCGCCGGCACCATCGACTTCAGGGTGGCTGGACAGAATCTGCTCGGTCAGACTGGTACCTGATCTCGGCATACCAAGAATAAAAATGGGTTTTGAAGTATTAATGCTGCTCTTTGCAAGCTTGCTTAGATTGTCTTTATTAAAGGTTGTTATCAGGTTTTCTACGCGAGCTCTAAATACCTCAGGCTCAAAATAAATATCAAGTGCTTCGTTGCCTTTTTTGTAATGAGCAAAGGCGTCATCATATTTTTTCTGTTTGTCATAAAGTTTGCCAAGCCCAAAATGAGTATCCTGCAAATCTCTTATTTTAATAGTTGTATTATTAGTTAGTTTTTCAGCCTCACTAATCGCTTCATCGCAGCTGTCGTATCTATGGCAAATCCTCATGAACACATTGATAATCATAGGAGGCGCAGTTTTAGCGCACAACATATCTCGAATAATTTTGTAGGCACCATCATAATTTCCTGAACGCTCATAAATATCGGCCTCGGCAGCAATAGGGCCAGGTTCATTTTTAAACTTTTGCTGGGTTTGTTTGATCATGTCCAGTGCTTCATCCAGCTTTCCCTGGTAACGCAACATATTGCTTACCCCACTTAAAGCCTCGATATTGTCAGGCTCAATCGCCAGTGCTTTTCTAAAATAATCTTCAGCAATTTCCGGATGTCCGATTCGATCCGCAAACATATGGGCTAAATTTAACTGTGTCTGATATAGGTGGGGGTTCAGTTTTATCGCCTGTTGGTAGTGTTTTATAGCAAGCTGATCATCATTAAGTGCTTTATATATATTGCCAAGATTATTATGGGCATCAGCATAGTTGGGGCTGAGAGTAATTACACGTTGAAATATCTCTGCAGCTTCATCAAGTTTGTTATCCAGATACAGGGCATTACCAAGATTATTTAAAAGCCCAGGGTCGTTGGGCTGTAGCTCCAGTGCCTGCTGATAACATTCATGGGCCTTCTCCATGTTGTTCAGGCTGGCATAGGCATTGCCTAATAGGGAATGCAGGATAGGATTATGTTGTTGTGTGGGCTCAATTTTGCGGCAAACTTTAATAACGCTCTGAAAATCATTAGTCTGGCCATAAAGTGAAGCCAGTTTTAACCACAATTGTGTATTATCCGGCTGTAACTTACATAGCTGGAGCAGGGGCTTGATGGCTTCTTTTAATTTACCTTTTTCTATCAGGTGGGCTATTTTCTGTTGTTTTTTGGTTAATTGTAGTGAGTTCATAGTTGGATAAGGATGTGTTCAGAAAGCAAGTTTGGCTAAATGTTTTGTTAAAAAATGAACTGTCTATGGCTAAAAGTCTTGATAGAACGGATTGAATCGTTTTTTTGTGCTGTGATTATATACGTGAATCAAAATTATTTGTGGACGTCACAATTGTTTATTTTGTCGGAGATTTTAATAGAGACTTAAGAATTCGCCCAAATTGACTAAAAATATTATAACCTATTGATATTTATGTGAAATTCGTACTGATTTTGTTTCGGTCAATAATTTCAGGTGTCGGCAATGTTTACAATTTAGAAAATCATAAAATACTTATTTACCCAATAAATGCCCCAGTAGGCTCGATAAAACAATGACATAGAAAATTGGCATAGTAAGTGCATTATATACGCTGCTGACTTATATTAGTTGGCAAATAGGTGAATGGGTAGAAAAAGCCCAACTCAAATATATTTGGAGAATTTTTAGAATGAAAAAATCAAGAATTGCTTTATCTTTAGCCTTAGCGCTGGGTAGCTCAGCTGCTTCTGCTGTTGTAATGACATCTGCTACATTTGACATGTACGATGGTACTGGTGCATTGATCAATGTTGACACAGTTGTAACTGGCAACATCGGTGGTGGCGCATGGGACGTGGCTTCAACACAGACCTTCTTTGGTTCAATCTGGACTGCTCACTCTGGTACTACTTTTGGTCCTGGTACTTACACATTTGACACAGTTGAAGCTGGTTCAATCACTGGTGTTGTAGTAGGCGCTGGTCAGATTGGTGGTCACATCCTGTTCAACTGGGGTGCTACTTCAGACATCGACGTAGTTAACGTTTGGGATGTTACTGCTGGTGTATACACATCTACTGACGTTGTAGCGGGTAACCCTGCAGGTCCTAACGGCACTCCTGGTTCAGGCATGATCGACGGTCCTTTCCTGACTTATGAGGCTAACTTTAGCTTTGACACAAACCCAGTACCTGTACCTGCAGCTGTATGGTTGTTCGGTTCTGGTCTGCTTGGTTTAGTTGGTGTGGCGCGTCGTAAAAAAGCTGCGTAACTAAGAAAAGCTATATCGACTTGTTCGATACGAACAGTAGTTCGTTAAAGCCGTATAAAAGCAGTCGGTCGTAAGACCGACTGCTTTTTTTTGCGCATCATAAAAGTCGTATTTGTAACTATCAATAATTATATTAATATATTCTTATATAACTTATTGTAATTTATACTTTTTTATTGCAGAAATAAGTTAACTTTTGGCACCAAAAAAGATATGATGTGGATTGAGTTGGCGATGTGCCGCTTGTTTTATGTTAGAAGTTTAAAGAAGTAGTGTGTTAGTTTTTACAGTATTCCCAATGCTGATATAAATATAAAAAAGATACAAAATGTGTCCGTTAAGAAAAACTAAGAAAAACACTTTAATTCTGTAGCTAACAAATTTAGACGCTGCGCCGTGAAGAGCGGTTACGCGTTTATTATAAGAAAAATAACTAGAAGATTTGTTTTCGGGAGAATTCTCGTAGCAAATTTTGTGTATGTAAATTAAAGACGCATTTTCACCTGAATTCAAAGAAGGGTGACGTAATGAAAAATTCATGAGATCGAGGTTAAATGATGTTAAATGAAAAAATCAGTAAGCCAGTTTTAAAGAAATGTGCGATAGCTTCGCTGCTATCTTTGGCATCATTATCCGCTTCAGCTGCAGAGACCATGACATACGCAGATTTTTATATGTATGATGGTACTGGTAATTTGCTTCCAGGCAGTCCAGATACGACCGTTGCAGGTACAGTTGGTGATGGTGCATGGTCAGTCGCTTCAACAACTACCTTCTTTGGCTCAATATGGACAGCGCATAGTGGCACTACTTTTGGCCCTGGTACCTATAGTTTTGATACGGTTCAAGCTGGTTCATTCACTGGCGTTCAGGTTGGTGCTGGTCAGGTCGGTGGCCATATTTTGTTCAACTGGGGTGCTAATTCCGATATTGATGTAGTTAATGTTTGGAATGTAACCGTAAATGCAGTTACGGGTGTGACCACTTACACGAGTACTGATCCGATTGTAGGTGGGCCAACCTCAGGTCCTGATGGTATTCTTGGCGTGGGTATGATTGATGGCCCGTTCTTGACCTATCATGCTAACTTTAATTTTACTTTTGACACGCCACCAACGGCTGTAGATGATACTGCGGCCATGGCGATTGGTGCTGGTTCAACGAACATCGATGTGCGTGCCAACGATACCGATTATTCGGGCGCCACAGTTACAGGCGCTGTAACGCTGACGACACCAGTAGCCGGTACAGCCGGCGGTGGCGTTGTGCTGGAAACTGACAATACAGTTACTTATACCCCATCTACAACGGGTGTTGATACTTTCGGTTACACTGTGGTTGATGGTCGTGGTGTGGCTTCAGGTGAAACCACGGTGACCGTTACGGTAACCAATGCGCCGGTTGCCTATGCTTCAGATTTCACCACAACGGCAGGTGTCGTTAAGGATATTTTAATTGGCGATACGGCTGATACTACGGGTAAAGGCGGGACAGGTGGCGTAATTGCAGATGATGGCGATGGCGATACATTGCAATTTGCTACCATACAGTCACCTACCGATCTTGGCGGTACCGTTACCGTTGAAATGACGAGTGCAACAAACGATACACTGCGCTATACACCACCAGCAAATACTAATACGCAGGGTAGTGCAGATGATACCTTCACGATTACGGTGATTGATCCTAGCAGTTATGAATCTAATACTGTGACCTTCAGTGTTGGTGTGGATAATGCCACGCCGACGCCAGCTGCCGATACGGGTGGTGCTTTACCAAATGTTGCCGTTGTTATCGATGTATTAGCTAATGACTCTGATTATGAAGACGGTGCTGCGGGTACTCTAAATGAAGGTGTGAACACCGGTGCCATAGCTATTTTGGCGCAGGGCTCAAGTGGTAATGCAGTAGCTAATGGTGATGGCACTGTTACCTTTACAGCTGGTGCTGTCGAAGAGGTAGTCACCTTTACCTACACACTTACTGACAGTGATGGTGCGACATCCTCTGCGACTAATGTTGATGTAACCGTTTCATCTGTGGGTAATGATTTGCCTGTTGCTTATAACTCAGATTTCACGACTGATGCAGGTTCTGCAAAAGTCATTCTTATCACTGATAATGCGGAAACCACCGGTAAAGGTGGTACGGGCGGTGTGATTGCGGATGACCTTAATGGTCATACGCTGTCATTTGTTAGTATTGGTGCAGCTGCCAATGGTAGTGTGGCTGTGAGCACAACCTCTACGCCTAACGACACACTGACTTATACACCAGACCCTGGTTTTAATGGTGTCGATACATTTACTTTCTCTGTTAATGATGGTATCGGTGATTCAGTGACCTCTGCAACAATGACGATGAACGTCACTGCGCTACGCCCTGTTGCTAATGATGATACTGGTCTGACCATGTTGTTGCAGGATGTGACGAAAAATATCAATGTTGTCGCTAACGATACCGATGTTGAGGATGATGCTACAGCCACTGCTCTGGTCACGGTAACACCAGCAGCACCAACTAATGGTACAGCTGTTGCAGTGCTGCCTGCAGATGGCACGATTGACTACACGCCAACAGCAGTGGGTGTGCATACATTCACTTATACGGTGACTGATAGTGATGCGCTGGTTTCTGCAGCTCCAGCAACGGTAACGATTACTGTTACGGCCGCGCCTGAAACGTTGGATGTGGCCCTGGCTACTGACGAAGATGTTGCTTTGACTACAATTTCGTTGCCTGACCCTCTAATAGCGAGTGATGCTGATGGCGACGCGCTGACATTTGCTACCTTCGATGCAACTACAACACAAGGTGGTTCTGTCACAGTTAATCTTGCTAATGATACGCTGACTTATACTCCAGCAGCAGACTTTAATGGTATCGATACTTTCACTTACACAGTGACTGATGGTACGAATACTTCATCTTCAGCAACCAACACTATGACAGTGACGGTAGCGGCTGTTGATGATGCTATGAGCTGCCCAGCTGTTAACACAACAACAGCTGTAGATATGCCTGTTACATTGACAACTTCAGATCTAGTCGGTAGTTGTGCTGATGCTGATGGTGCTGTAACACTGCTCAGTTATGGCCAACCAGCTCATGGTGTTGTGACTGATGATGGTGCAGGTAACTTAACCTATACACCTGTAACTGGTTTTATAGGTGCTGATAGCTTTGACTTTACCGCAACTGATGGAGCTGGTGGCGATACAGTTTTCTCTGCAACAGTCGTTGTCTCTGATGATCCATCAATTCATATCATCACTGGTGGTAACTTTACTATGCTGGATAATACCGGTGGTTTAGTGGGTGGTGCGACCAATGTTACCGGTGTATTTGATGAGAAATTAATATGTAATGCTGAGTCATGTTCCGATATTGCAATGACAACGCCTCTGGCATCGACACAAACATTCTTTGGTGTTAACTGGACTGCACATGATGCCCGGATATTTGCACCAGGAACATACAGCTTTGATACCAACTGTGGTGCTGCTGATATTGCTTCAGGTACGACCAACTGTGGAGGTGGTACACCGCTGATAATGACTGTTCCAGAAGGTCAGTTAGGTGCGCATATGTTATTTGATTATGGCGCAACATCTGATATCGATGTGGCTGTACTGTGGGAATACAATACCAGCTTTGGTGACCCCATCTATAATGGCGATGACTGTGCAACATCTGGTCCTAACTGTGATCTAACACAAACACCGACCAAGCAGTGGAACTGGGCATCGGTTGATGGTGATTTAAATGGTATTCGCGGCGTAGCCATGGTTGATGGTCCATTTGTTGGTTTCCATGCTAACTTCAACTTTGATATGTCCGCAGGTTATACACCACCTGTTGCAAATGATGACAATGTTGGCGCTCTTCCATCAACGCTGATAACGCTTGATTTAATTAACAATGACAGTGATGCGGAGGATGGTGCTCCACCAGCAGGAGTGACTTTAACGCTGTTAACAGCAACTTCGGCAAATGGTGGCACTTTGGTTAATAATGGCGATGGTACTGTGGATTATACGTCTTCAGGATTGGTTATTGGCGATACTGACAGCTTCCAGTACACCATCGCTGATGCAGGTGGCGCGGTTTCCAGGGTGGCAACGGTGAATATCACCATCACCGATAATCTGGCACCTGTAGCTAACGACGTTGCTTTCACTGCCGATGAAGATGTGACGTTGGCAATTAATGTAACCGATACTGATACATTGGGTACTGCCATAGGAACTGATCCGGATGGTGATGCTTTGACGTTTGCAACATTCAGTGCAGCTACTACACAGGGCGGGACTGTTACGGTCGATGCAACTAATACTGTGTTGAGCTACACTTCAGCAGCTGATTTTAATGGTACTGATACATTTACTTTCACGCTAAATGATGGTGTGGCTGACTCGTATCTTGCTACCATGACTATTACGGTGAATCCGGTCAATGATGCAGTTGTATGTAGTAATGTGACGCTTGCAACGGGTGTGGATACGCCACTAACAATTGTTGCTGCAACTGACTTGATAGCTGGTTGTACCGATGTTGAAGGTGACACTATCTCGTTTGTCAGTGCGACTCAGCCTGCCAACGCAGCTAGTTCAATTACCAATGATGGTGCGGGTACCTTAACCTATACGCCTGAAACTGGCTTGTCTGCTAATGATAGCTTTGTATTTACAGCGACAGATGGTAATGGTGGTGATGGAACTGCAACTGCCACTATCCAGGTGGGGACTGTGTTTGGTAACTTCACCATGCTAGATGCAAATGGAAAAGTGTTTGGTGGTACTAATGATGTTGTGTTTACCTGGGATAATACAACTCATAGTTCTGAAACAGATCTGGTTAGTAATATGACGATTGTGTCTGATTTACCAGAACTATTCTTCGGTGCTAACTGGTTTGCACATCATGTTCGTGTATTCGGTCCGGGTACTTATTCGTTTGAAGCGGATAATGCACTCTGTGAATCAAAAACAGCTTCACCGGATCCTGGCAATGGATCAACTAAAACCACTAATCCTGGTGCTGATGATATCGACTCTACAGGTTGCCCAGGGACAGGTACTGCAACGACAATATCTATGACTGTCGCAGAAGGCCAGTTGGGTGTGCATATGTTGTTTGATTACAATGGTTCATTTGATATCGACGTGGTTAATGTATGGGATATTGATGGCGTTTGGGAAGACCCTGATGGCGCAGCAACAACACTCAATGATTTGTGGGATGGCGCTGCGGGTGTTGCACCAGATCCAACAACAACTTGGGCACTGGTTTCTCGTGACGTAAATGGTGATGGTGTAAATGGTTCACCTATGATAGATGGTCCATTTGTTGGCTTCTATGCAAACTTTAATGATGGGCCAGGTGGAACTGCAGCACCTAAGGAACCAATTACGGGTACAGCCCCTGACACCAAACTTGGAGGCGGTACAATTGGACTGGTATTGTTACTGGGAATAGTACCAGTAGTTAGCGTGTTCAGAAGAAGATATAGAAATTAACAGTAATTGTACTGGGCTATGATATGAGCGTGGCTATTTTGGCCACGCTCATAGTTACAAGAATAAATAAATTAAAAATATAACAGGGGAGCAAACCCATGATTTTAAATTCCAGACACATCCTGTTGTCTGCACTTGCTTTAGGTGTGGCACTTCCACTTAATGCTTTCGCTACAAACGGTTATTTTTTGATAGGCTTTGGCTCAAAATCAAGAGCAATGGGTGGTACGGGCGTAGCTTATGGTATGGATGGCCTGGCTTCAGCATTTAATCCTGCCAGTATGTGGGATGTTGGAGATAGTTTCGATATCGGAGGCGAGTTTTTCAGGCCGGAGATTGCAATTCAACATGATAGTGGGCTGATGGGAAAAACTGATGAGAAAAGCAACCATGACCAATTCATGATTCCTGCAATGGGTGGCGTATACCGAGTAAATGATAAAGTAACAATTGGTGCAGCAATGATTGGTGCCGGCATGAAGACTGAATTTAACCAAACTGCTAATAATAGTGCTTGTACTGCAGCAGGTAGTGGTTGTCCGCCGACAGTATTCAATATTCTTGATAACCTTGCTTCAACAGAAGCTGGTGTTGAGCTGTATCAGATACAGATGACACCAAGTATTGCGTATAAAATAAATGAAGATCATGCAATAGGTGCTACATTTGTTCTTGCTGGGCAGTTTTTCCGCGCAGAAGGCCTGGAGGATTTTGGTTTTGCAGGCTTTACCGCAGGTGGTGCTGCTTCTACCGAAGCAGAGGCCAGGCTTGGTTTAACCGGTGTCGGTTTTGAACATTCCTTTGGTGCAGGCTACCGTCTTGGCTGGATGGCCAAATTCCTTAATGATGATTTGTCAGTTGGAGTAAACTATTCAGCACGCGTTCATATGTCAAAATTTACGCGTTACAATAAGTTATTTGCCGAACAGGGTGGGTTTGATATTCCGGAGAACTGGACTTTTGGAGCAGCCTATAAATTCACACCAGCTATTACTGGTGTTTTTGATATTCAGCGCATTAATTATAGTGATGTTGCTTCAGTTGGGAACCCTGGTCCAAACCCGGCAGATCCTACAGACTTGAACCCACTTTGTCCTGGTGCTGATACCCCTGACTGTAAGCTCGGTGGTTCTCAGGGAATGGGATTTGGTTGGAGAGATCAAACCATCTATAAGCTGGGTGTTAATTGGCAGTTCACAGAGAAGCTGGCACTTAGAGCGGGTTTTAACCATGGTGATGCACCAATGCCTGAAGATCAGGTATTGTTCAATATGTTGGCACCTGCTGTGGTAGAAGATCATTTAACTTTGGGTGCTGAATATAAATTTAATGAAGACTACTGGTTGTCTATAAATTACATGCATGCATTTCTTAATACAATTAAGGGACCAACTGCATTTGGTGTGGGTGGTGCAACGGTTACTGGAAGTAATGCATCAATTGCAATGGAGCAGGATTCATTGGGTGCTACTTTAAGTATCAGATTCTAGATTTTTTCAATTTAAATCAAGATATAAAAAATAAAAAACGGATGCTATATCTAGCATCCGTTTTTTATTGTCGAATAAATTTTCCTGTTAGCTTATTGGTTTGATTTATGTTTTTATTGAGAGGTATCACCTGAAACTTTTTTCTTTTACGGAACTATTTTCGGTTCAACAGGTTCCTTGTTTTTTCTTCTTGCGCTACCGATTTTATCGGGGTAACTATGACCAGAATCCCCAGCAGCGGGTGGTCAATATAGTGCAATTCATTGCTGCGCATTCTGCGTTCTGCTTTTATTTTATATTCATGAAACCTCCTGTTATCCAGAATAGGGGAGTTGGGTCTATACGATTTATTGATCCGTTTGTAGTTTAAGTCAGCATGGATATGCAGGTAGCGCCCCAGGATAAGTTTAATGCTTCCCTGGATGCTTGATTTTGAGTTCTGGTCATTTGTTTTTACAGTGCTATTATTACTAAATACGGTTATGTCTTTAATCGCAGTGCTTTTTTCACTGGTATCAACAGGCATACTAACTGCATTTGTGCTATCAAGTCCTGTCTGTTGCCAGGACTGATGAAGCAGGACATTGTATCTGGTTGAGCGATTAAGTTTTTTAACGTGATCATTCAGTATGTAACTGGTGTTGTGAGCGATATCGATAACACTGTTTATTTCTGAGTCTTCGGTTTTTTCAGGCTCAGCTTCTAACGACAGCGGTTCTAATTCAACAGTGAAAGCATCTGAATACAGTTCAGGCTCTGGCTGACCTATCACTGGCCATTGTTCACTATTAATATAGCGACTGGAGCTGTCTTCAAAAATGACAATTTCGACATTGTACTGGTTTATTTCAGCATGAATGCGCATGGCTGGAAGCAGTAATAGTGTGCTAAATGTTAATGGTATAAACTTATGCATTGCTCAATTATATTATTCTTGTGGTATTAATGTGCTAATTACCTGAGTAATTGCCTCTGTTCGTTTGCTGTAATCTTCATCGTCCATATCATAGCTAACCCGTAGAGTGTCGGTGCCATTGAACTGGTATATAGAAGACTGGGTTTGAATTAACTCTATCAGTTTTGCCGGGTCAATGTTGGGTTGTTCGGTAAAAACCACCTTGAAGCCATTGTCGTTGGTGTCGATTTTCAGGATACCGGCCTTTTCGGCCTGCAGTTTGACTTCGGTGACGGCAAACAGGTTTCTGGTGCTATCCGGTAATAACCCAAAGCGGTCGATAAACTCAACTCGCAGCTCATCCAGTTCTTCGGCGTTTTTGGCGCTGGCGATGCGCTTATAGAGAATCAGGCGCAGGTGTATGTCATGGACGTAATCATCGGGAATAATGGCCGGCATACCCAGATCTATTTCAATGCCTGAGTTGAGAGGCAGGTCACTGCTTTCGCCTTTCTTTAGCGATTCAACGGCTCTTTCCAGCAGCTCACTGTACAGGCTAAAGCCAATTTCTGCGATTTGCCCGCTCTGGTTTTCACCCAGCAGTTCTCCTGCTCCACGGATTTCCAGGTCGTGGGTGGCCAGGGTAAAGCCAACACCCAGGTCTTCCAGTGACTCAATCGCATCGAGACGCTTTTTGGCATCATCGGTCAGCAGTGATTCGGGTGGCGTGATCAGGTAGGCATAGGCTTTGTGGTGAGAGCGTCCAACACGGCCACGTATCTGATGCAGTTGGGACAGGCCTAATTTGTCAGCCCTGTTGATAATAATGGTGTTGGCTGTAGGTACATCAATACCGCTTTCGATGATAGTGGTAGCAACGAGGATATTGTATCGCTGGTGGTAAAAATCCAGCATGATCTGTTCAAGTTCTCGTTCCGGCATCTGTCCGTGGGCAAAGGCGATTTTTGCCTCGGGTAATAATGCTTTTAATTCATTGGTAGTTTTTTCTATGGTTTTAACTTCGTTGTGCAGGAAGTAAATTTGACCACCACGTTTTAATTCTCGCTGGCAGGCTTCTTTAATGGCGACTTCATCCCACTGACCAACAAAGGTATTGATCGAATGTCGATGATGCGGCGGGGTAGCGATAATAGAAAGGTCGCGTATGCCGGACAAAGACATGTTCAGTGTTCTTGGAATAGGTGTGGCCGTCAGCGTCAGAATATCAACTTCCGAACGCAGTGACTTCATCTGTTCTTTATGCTTAACACCAAAGCGGTGCTCTTCATCAATGATAACCAGACCAAGGTCCTTGAACTTGACGCTTTTTTGCAGCAGCTTGTGGGTACCGACCACAATATCAACTTTACCGACGGCCAGGTCATCGAGAATAGCCTGCTGTTTTTTTGCGCTATTAAATCGTGTCAGGCCTTCAACCTTTATTGGCCAGTCGGCAAAGCGATCGCTGAAATTCTGATAATGTTGTTGTGCGAGCAGGGTGGTTGGAACCAGTATTGCTACCTGTTTGCCCGTGTTTGCAACTGCAAAAGCAGCACGCATGGCTACTTCTGTTTTGCCAAAGCCGACGTCACCACAAACAACGCGATCCATTGGAGTAGGGCTGCTTAAATCTTCCAGCACGCTTAAAATAGCGGTCTCCTGGTCTTCGGTTTCCTCAAAAGGAAAACCATTACAGAAGCTCTGGTACTCATCATGGTTGATGTCGTATTTTTTTCCTTTGGCGGCAGCACGTCGTGCATGAATGTCTAATAACTCGGCGGCTACATCACGTGCCTTTTCTATGGCCTTGCGCTTGGCTTTTTGCCATTGCTCGCTGCCAAGCCGGTGTAAAGGTGCATGTTCCTGTGATGCGCCCGTGTATCGACTGATAAGATGCAGCGATGAAACAGGCACATAAAGTTTGTCGCCACCGGCATATTCAATGGTTAAAAACTCGGTATCAAATCCTGCGCCAGAAAGTTTCTGCAGGCCAAGGTAACGTCCAACACCGTGATCAAGATGCACAACCGGTGAGCCGATATTAAGGTCGGTCAGGTTTTTGACAACGGCATCAGAATCCAGGCCGCGTTTTTTCCGGCGCCTTTTCTGAATCGCGCGTTGGCCATAAATCTGTGGCTCAGTGATAAGGCACAGTTCAGGTTCAATTAAGCTAAGACCGTTTTCTATTTCAAATACAGTCAGACATACTGGTTCTTCAGCTTCAACAAACTCATCCCAGGTTTCACAGAGTTTTGGATAAATATGATGACTGCGTAACAGGTCGGTAATTATTTCTCGACGCCCCGGTGTCTCAGCGGCAAAAAGTATTCGACCGGTATATTCCTGCAGGAAAGTAGTAAGAGCAGATGATGGATCTTCACTTTGGGTATTGAGTTTTAGTTCGGGTGGCCTTTTTACAGCAAAGTCAGTTTCATTATCAATGCTGCTGTATTTTGTTACCTTAATGCGAGCATAACCGCCAATCCTTTGCTCAATTTCCTCATCTTCAAGGAAGATTGATTGCGGAGGCAGAATAGGGCGCTCAACATCGTGTTTGCGCTGTTCATAACGCGCTTCTAAATCCTGTGTAAATAAATCAATTATTTCACCCAGATTATCAGGCTGAATAAACAGGCTGCCATCGGGAATGTAATCAAAAGCAGTCTCAAGCGCATTAAAAAATAGCGGCAAATAATATTCAATTCCTGTTGGAATAAGGCCATCGCTAATATTGTTATAAATGATGCTTTGCAAAGGGTCGCCGACAATCTGCTGGCGGTAGTTTTCCCGGAATAATTTTATGCCTTCCTTGTCGGTAGGAAATTCCCGCGCCGGCAATAACTCAATAGCCTCAATTTTTTTATCTGAACGTTGGTTATTGGGGTCAAAGTCCCTGATGGATTCAATTTCATCATCAAACAGGTCGATCCTGAACGGTGTCGCTGAACCGGTCGGAAAAATATCAATGATCGAGCCACGTACGGTAAATTCGCCGTGTTCCATAACCTGGGACACATAAAGATAACCGGCCGATTCTAGACTGGTTCTAAACTCGTGCGTATCGAGTTTCTGGCCCGGTTTGAAAATTAGAACGCTTTCACTAATGTATTTCTTCGGCGTGAGCTTCTGTAGCAGCGTCGTAACCGGCAGTAACAAAATATCACCAGCCTGGATATTCTGAAGCTGGTAAAGCGTTTTCAGGCGCTCTGAGACGATGTCCTGATGTGGTGAGAAAACATCGTATGGCAGCGTTTCCCAGTCCGGCAGATGGAAGATATTGATCGACGAAGAACCATAGAATTCAATTTCATTTTTCAGTGCATCCGCGTGGGCAATATCCTCAACAATAATCACCAGCGGTCCCTGGCTGTGCAATTTCGATGCTTCAACAATCGCCAGTGCAAAGGAACTGCCATACAGACGGCTCCAGTTAACGGCAGTCGTGGTAGTGCTGGGTAACAGAGGTTTTAACACGGGTAATGATTAACGCTGTATTTGTATGAAAGCGAGCATTATCCAGTCCTTAACACTAAAAACAAGGGCTATATTGCGGATTGCCCTGTACCAGTGCCAGTCATACCCATACATGCGCATAATGTATATTATGTTAAATAGAGTAAATGCAGGTAAATATCGGGAATATATAAAATATTCAATGTGTTAGCCATGGCTCTGCTCTGTTAGAATTCACCTCGTTTTATTTTGTCTGAGAATGAATTTGCTATGAATAACACAGCGCTAGAATTACACATTGATAACCCGGCCCAGAACCCTGCGGATAATACATCACGAACCAGACTGGCACGCATGTGGCTGACGCTGGGTATATCGGCGCTGGTGGCCTCGGGTTTTTATTCAATCTTGCTGGTGCTGTCCAGAACACCTGCGATACAGGACATGATTCCCCTGCTGGATTTCTTTCATATTGCACTGGTTATTCATGTCGACCTTTCGGTTTTGATCTGGTTCCTGGCCTTTGAAGGCGTGATCTGGGCTTTGCTCGATAATGGCCGACTGCTTTCGATGGCGAAACTAAGTTTCTGGCTTTGTGTCGCCGGTACGGTCATTATCGCTATCGCGCCGTTTCTGGGTGCAGATAAGCCTCTAATGAATAATTATGTGCCGGTTCTGGTGCATCCGGTGTTTTTTACGGCGCTGTTGTTATTTGCTGCTGGTTTTTCACTGCTGGTTCTGCGAGCCCTGTTTTTCGCCTCAAAAGATCAGACATCTTCGGCATTGCCCTTTGCATTGAAAATGGCGGCTATTGCCGCACTGCTTTCCATCGTGGCTCTGGCAGCCTCTTATTCAGGCCTGACAGGTGTGCTGGAGGAAGTTGCAGATTTTGAGGCCCTGTTTTGGGGTGGTGGTCATGTGCTGCAGTTTACCCACAGCGTTATGGTATTGCTGGTATGGCTCTGGCTGGCTTCTGCGACTGGTTCCGGCATCAATATAGCCCCCACAACACTTCGAATCCTGTTTGCAATTGCAGTCGCACCGGTGTTTTTTGCCATACCGCTATACCTGATGTACGACATTACCTCACAGGAGCACAGGGATGGTTTTACCCAACTGATGCGCTACGGTGGCCTGGCAACATTGCCTTTGTCATTAATTGTGATCTTTAGCGTATTTTCTACGCGTGGGGTTGATGATGCCCATCGCCCTGCTCGCAACGCATTACTGGCTTCAATCATTTTATTTGGAGCCGGTGGCATTCTTGGTTTTATGATTGAAGGCGTGAATGTGGTGATACCTGCGCACTACCATGGTTCTATCGTTGGCGTCACACTGGCCTTCATGGGGCTGACTTATTACCTGCTGCCAAAACTGGGTTTTCGCCCGGCAACAACACGCGCGGCCAGAATCCAGCCCTGGATTTATGGTGGCGGCCAGATGATGCATATTCTTGGCCTGGCCTGGTCTGGCGGTTATGGCGTACAGCGTAAAACGGCAGGTGCTGAACAGGGACTCGAAAACCTGCCCGAGATCGCCGGCATGGCGATGATGGGACTGGGCGGCTTGATTGCGATTATTGGTGGTCTGATCTTTGTCGTTGTTGCTATTAAGGCGATGTTGCCGGCAAAGGGCTAAGGCCGCCCTCTCCTGAAAAACCATCAAGAAATCTTTCTCTTAATGGTTTTTTAAACTTATGGCTACATAAAGTAGGTGCGAATAATCAATCTTGCGTAGTGGTCGAGCAACAGGAAACCAAAAAGCAGACTCAGGTATAAAATTGAGTAGCCAAAGGTTTTCATTGCTATCTCATCAGTTCCTTCACGGTACAGTTTGATCGCGTAATAAAGAAAACCAATGCCCAGTGCAATAGCGCCACTAAGATAAATCAGGCCGCTCATTTGAATAAAAAATGGCAGTACAGAAATCACAACCAGCAAAATGGTATACAAAAGAATTTGATATTTGGTCACGCCTACACCGTGCGTCACGGGCAGCATCGGAATGCCAGCAGCACGGTATTCTTCACGCCGTTTTATCGCCAGCGCCCAGAAATGCGGCGGTGTCCATACGAATATTATTAAAAACAACAGTAGCGCTTCTGCCGGCACTTCATTGGTTACCGCTGCCCAGCCCAGTAATGGCGGTGCGGCACCCGCTGCCCCACCCAGTACAATATTCATGGGCGTTGTTCTTTTGAGGTACATGGTGTAAATAACCGCGTAACCGATTAATGACAGGAAGGTCAGCACGGCGGTGATATTATTTACAAATACAACGAGTATGAAACTGGATATGACGGCGAGCACTAATGAAAATATAAGCGCCGCGTAAGGGGGTAAGTCACCCTGTGGTAATGGGCGGTCACTGGTGCGATCCATTACCCCGTCGATACGAAAGTCTACCCAGTGGTTCATTGCCGCACCTGATGCAGCACCGATACCAATGCCCAGCGTACCAAAAAACAGGGCGTGCCATGGAATGCTGTCAGGTGAAGCCAGTAACATGCCGACAACGGCGGTAAAAATAATCAGTGCGACTACTTTTGGTTTGCATAATGTCCAGTAACTTTTGTAGTTAATGGAAGTAATCATGTTGAGCGCTTTTTCATGCATAATTTCTTTTTTGTTTTTATTATTAATAATATTTTTTATTTACGGCCTGTCATCAACAACTTCTTCTTTTGTCTGAATCAGGAAGTCCTGCTTGGTAATATTCATTGCCATCAGCGTGCTACTCGCGACATAGATAGATGAATAAGTACCGATAACGACACCGATAATGAGCGCTGATGCAAAGCCGTGAATCACTTCACCGCCGAGGAAAAATAATGCAAACAGAACTATTAAGGTTGTCAATGATGTCATTAAGGTACGAGACAATGTCTGGTTGATGGAGAGGTTAATAATATCACCAGGTGTGCTCTTTCTGACATTTCTAAATGTTTCACGAATGCGGTCCAGCACTACAACGGTATCATTTAATGAATAACCGATAATTGCAAGGATGGCAGCAAGCACACTCAAATCAAAATCCAGTTGAAGAATTGAAAAGCAGCCTACAGTAATTATCACATCGTGTATCAACGCCAGAATGGCGCCCACGGCAGATTTAAACTGAAAACGAAGACTGACATAAACGAGAATAAAAAACAGCGCGACCAGCATGGCCATGCCGCCCTGGTCACGCAGCTCAGCGCCTACCTGCGGACCAACGAATTCAACGCGGCGCATTTCAATAGCCTGCTCGCTACCCTGCTTCAGGGTAGCGAGTATTTCATCGCTGATACTGGCCTTGTTTATATTACTGGAAGGCGCGATGCGTATCAGAACATCTTTGCTGGTACCGAAGTTCTGCACCTGAGCATCTTTAAAGTTGTTGTCAGCTAGTGCGTTGCGAATGGATTCGATATCTGCATCACCGGGATAGCCAACTTCAATCAAATAACCACCGGTAAAATCGATACCAAAATTAAGGCCATTTTTAGCAAGGCTGCCGATAGATAAAATAATTAATAATAAAGATGTTGCCAGCGCGATTTTGCGCTTGCTCATAAAATCAATATTTAATTTTCCGTGTAAAAATTTCATAGGTTTCGATTCTTTTTATATTGATATTTTGTCAAGGTTACGGTTGCCATAAACGAGATTCACAATAGCGCGTGTTCCTACTATGGCGGTAAACATTGATGTGATGATGCCTATGCTTAGGGTAACAGCGAAGCCCTTGATCGGGCCGGTGCCAAGGCTGAATAAAACAACGGCAGCGATCAAAGTAGTAATGTTGGCATCAGTAATGGTGCTAAAGGCCTTTTCATAACCGGCGTGAATACTGGCCTGGATTGAATTGCCGTTGCGCAACTCTTCCCTTATGCGTTCAAAGATCAGCACGTTAGCATCCACCGCCATACCCACGGTTAATACAATACCGGCAATACCGGGCAAGGTTAAGGTGGCCTGCAATATTGAGAGAATCGCGATTAGCAATATCAGGTTAACGGTCAGTGCAACATTGGCAATCAAGCCAAAGGCCCTGTAATAAACCGCCATGAATATAAGCACCAGTACAAAACCGATCATCACAGAACGGAAGCCCTGATTGATATTATCGGCCCCCAGGCTTGGGCCAATAGTGCGCTCTTCAATAATTTCTACCGGCGCCCTGAGTGAACCTGCACGAAGCAACAAAGAAAGGTCTCGTGCTTCCTGTGACTCCATGCCGGTTATCTGGAACCTGGCACCAAATACACCCTGGATGGTGGCAACGTTAATCACTTCTTTTGTGGTGCTACGCTGCTTCACCATTTCGTCACCGACCTGTTTGGTATCGATTTTGGTTTCAATGAAGACTACCGCCATTTTATGACCGACATTTTCGCGCGTAGTGTCGTTCATTTTTTTGGCGCCCTTGCCGTTCAGGCTAACGCTTACTGCAGGCACGCCTTTTTCTGTATCAATGGTTGAGGCGGCATCGGTAATCATGTCACCGGTAACAATAACGCGGCGACTCAGTAACACCGGGTTACCATTACGTTCATGGTATAGCAATGCTTTTACTGGAACACGGCCTGAATCTTCCGCAGCATACCAGTCTGTAACATCGCCTTCGGTAAGCCTGAATTCAAGTGTCGCGGTGCCACCAAGAATGGCCTTGGCGCGGGCAGAATCCTGTACACCCGGCAGCTGTACGACAATACGTGAATCACCCTGCTGCTGGATAATGGGTTCAGCCACGCCGAGTTCGTTAACACGATTACGCAAAGTGATAATGTTTTGTTGCAGGGCAAATTTTTTCTCGTCGCGGATAGCCACTTCGGTTAATTGAGCCGTGATCTTGAGCTGCTCATCACGCTGGGTAAATTCCAGCTGACGGAATTGCCTTTTGAGTATAGGTAATGCTTTTTCTAAATTGTCCGCATCACGAAACTCAATGTGCAGCGTGTTGTCATCGCGCTTAACACCGCGGTAGCGTACTTTTTCTT